>CAMLEM010000037.1 GCA_946479005.1 uncultured Chitinophagaceae bacterium
CCTCTGTAGAAGACTTCCTCAAAACCATCACCGACGAACAAAAACGCAAGGACTGCGAAACCATCATCAAAATGATGAAAAAAGCAACCAAAGAAGAACCGAAGATGTGGGGCAGCTCGATGATCGGGTTCGGGAAGCTTAGATATAAAAGTCCCGCATCGGGCAGGGAGGTGGACTGGTTCAATATCGGCTTTGCTCCCCGCAAGGCGAATATCTCGTTACATCTAACGATGGCTTTAAACAAACACTCAGCCTTGCTCAAAAAACTCGGTAAGCATAAAACCGGGGCGGGGTGTGTGTATATCAATAAGCTGGAGGATGTGGATAAGAAGGTACTGGAGGAGATGATTAAGGAGGCGGTGAAGAAATGAAGTCAGAGTTCAGAGGAAACAGCCGGACTCTAAACTCTAATAAACCGCAGGCAAAGTCCAATTATACCTTACTGCCAGCAACCTCAATATCACAATAAACCCAATGCAAATCCCCTGGAGCACACCAGGGTCAAGGCCCGTATTACTCAGGAGAAAATAAAGCCCACCACCCGCAATGCAAACCGTAGCATAAAGTTCCTTATGAAAAATATGCGGGATCTGGTTCAGTACAATATCCCTCACCATTCCACCAAAGCAGGCAGAGATGGTTCCTAAGGCAATACACATTCCCGGGGGGAAATTAAATTCAAGTCCTTTTTGCAGCCCCAGAATGGCAAAGAACCCTAACCCGATGGAATCGAAAACCAGGAGGATCTTATCATAATCCCTGATCAGTTTGTAAAAAAAGATGGCGATGAAGGCGCTGGCGAAGATCACGATGCTGTAATCCCGGCTGCGCATCCAGGTGACAGGAAAATTACCGATAAGGATATCACGGATGGTACCGCCCCCGATGGCGGTGATGAACGCGATGATGAAAATGCCGAAAATATCGAGGCGCTTCTCCATAGCGGCGAAAACACCGGAAATGGCAAAGGCTGCCGTGCCGAGGATGTCGATGAGGGTGAAGACCTCTTTCTGCATTTAGTGAAATTAGGGTTTTCTGAACCGTATGCCTTCGACAGGCTAAGGGGCGACGATGAGCAGCCTGTTAAGGCATTGCCACCGCTTCCATATGCAACACCATCGAATTCTCCATATCCGTCGAGATCGTTTTGATCACCGGTTTCTCGCCCGGATTTTGAGCCTGCCATTCCACGATGAAATTATCACCCACTCCCTTGAAATCGCCCGGCCTTACGTGGAATAAATGAACGGATTTTGGCTTCAGCACCACAACAGAATCAATGAAATTCTTCAGAGGCACCCCATCCTTATTGTAATACTTCACTGAAGTCAGGTACATCAGGCTGGGACCTTCATTGCGAACGCTCAACTGGGTTCTCAACTGGATCGGCCTCGACACCTGGTTGGTGTAAAGCTTCGTATGAGCCGGCACAAAAGCAGCCTGGCGTTGCAGGATGTTTGACGCTTCGATCGTCGTCGTAGCAGGCGCTGCCGCTTCCTTTCGTGATTCACGGGCGGCCTTGTTCGCGGTCACGAAAAGCATCAATACCAGCGAAAGTACCACCACGATGTTTACTACTGAAACTGACATCTTTCTCATGATTAATATTTTAAAGGGTCATACAATTCTATAATCTTTTCCTGGTCTCACACGTTTTCTTTAATAACACAAATTTCCCTTTAAAGTTCCGGGTGGGCATTGACATAAGGCAAATAAGGGTGTTGACAAATATCAACAGGCGTAGCTCGCGTCCTCTGCGGTTAAATAGTATTCGGCTGTTCGCTGCTTCGTGATCCCTGTGCCGGCCGGGGTTTATGATTTGCGTTTACTCAGTTGCTGTATCTTCTTCTTATTCCCCACGATCCACAGAATGTCCCCCCACTCCATTATCGTTGTTGAATCGGGATTGAGGATCCTCTCTTTCCCACGCTGTATGCCGATCACCAGGCCGCTGGTGAGTTCGCGGATACCGGAGTTGCGAATGCTTTGCCCCTTGAGGCGCGTATGTTCATCCACCAGCACTTTTTGCAATGAAATATCAGCGATATCAATTTCGGAGGCTTCTTCCGATCCAATGGAATCAAAAACCGGCTTGAAGGCCTGCAGCTGTTCGTCTGTAGCAATGATGCCCGCGTGATCAAAAGGCATCAGCTTATTGTTCCTGTTGGGGACGTGAATGATCTTCTCACCACGGCGGATGTAGCCGATGTTGATCCCATATTGCTCCCGCCAGGCCAGCTCTTCCAGCGACCGGCCAATATATTCGGCCAGGGGATTCACTTCCATTTCCACGATGTGAGCATCCCAGGGGATCAGGTCCGACTGAAAAGAGGCGGTCTTGTGCTGAAGGTTCGCTTTTACGGTCGTATCCCTGCTGGCCGCTTCCTCCCGTGCATTCAGGTTGGTAATGAAACGCCCCTCGATCCGTTGGTAAAGCTTCCGGATACCCTTGGAAAAAAGGAAGAGAATGAGAATGATGATGGGCGTAAGCACGAGCAGGGCGATCTCGCGGCTCACCAGGGCATCCACCCAAAAAGCGATCAGGGCCACACCAATGGCCACCCGTATGATCTCGATGGCCAGGAGCGGTCCCCGATTATACCTGTTCTCCAGCCAGAGCTCTTTATACGCCAGGTTGTTCGGCCGGCGCGCCATAAAAGCCCAGAGAAAGGGAGAGGCCAGCGCAAGCGAAATGCCCAGGATGAGGACCGCTCTCCACCTGTCGTCTTCCACGTATTCCTTCAAATAAGGATCGAGCACATTCAGGGAAAGCAGTACCAGGGATGCAAGCACGATCCCATTGGTGATCGCGATCTTGAAATAGGATTTCACCACCAGCTTGAAATCACTTTCCGCCTGCAGGCTTTCCGCGCCCGAAGAATAACGATTCAGGCGGTTCACCCATTTATCAGGTAATATCCTCGCCAGGTAATTATAAAACGGTTCCGAATACTTGATTAGATACGGCGTTGTAAAAGTGGTAATGGCGGAGGCGCCCACTGCGATCGGGAATAGAAAGGGTGAGATCACGCCCAGGGAAAGCCCCAGGGTGGCCACGATGAAAGCGAACTCCCCGATCTGTGCCATACTCATTCCCACCTGCACCGATTGTTTAAGCGGTTGCCCCGATAAAAGCGCGCCGAAAGTGGTACTGACCAGTTTACCAAATAACGTGAGCAAAGTGACCCAAAGAATCGGCCAGGCATATTCTACCATCGCCGCGGGATCGATCATCATACCCACGGAAACAAAAAAGATGGAGCCAAAAAGGTCCTTCACCGGTTTAATGAGATGCTCCACCTTTTCTGCGGAAGTGGTTTCCGCGAAAATGGATCCCATCACGAAGGCGCCGAGCTCAGCGGAAAATCCTACCTGTGTGGCCAGCACCACCATCCCGAGGCAAAGACCCAGTGAAAGGATAAGCAGGGTTTCGCTGTCAAGCAGTTTCTTCGCCCTTTTAAGAAATGTGGGAAGCAAAAAGATCCCGGCAATGAACCAAAGCGCCAGGAAGAAAAGCAGCTTCAAAACCGTGTACACCATTTCCGTGCCCTCGAACTGGCTGGTTACGGCCATCGTGGAGAGCAATACCATCAAAAGGATCACCACGATGTCTTCCACGATCAAAACGCCGAATACGATTCCCGCGTATTTCTTGGTCTTAACACCCAGTTCGTCAAAGGCCCGCAGGATGATGGTGGTGGATGAACTGGCGAGCATACCTCCTAAAAAAAGACTGTCCATCGTATTCCATCCCATCAGTTTCCCGAGGAAGAAACCAGTAACTGTGATGAATATGATCTCTACAAAGGCGGTTATGGAGGCAGAGCCGCCAACACTCATTAGTTTTTTGAAACTGAATTCAAGTCCCAGGGTGAAAAGGAGAAATATAACACCGATCTCAGCGAGGATGTCGATGTTCTTCAGGTCCGCAACCGTGGGGAGCAGATGAAAATAAGGGCCTACTAAAAACCCGGCAATGATATAGCCGAGGACGAGGGGTTGTTTGATCTTTTTGAAGATCAAAGTGGTTATGGCACCTGCCATCAGGATCAGGGCAAGGTCTGCTATCAGGTTAGGTAGATGCCCCATAGATCTTTATGATTTTTCTTGTCCTTGGCAATGCTTGCAAGATACTTTGAAAAATATAAATCCCTGAGGACGCAAAGGACGCCGGGTGCTTCTGCCAACGCTGTAAACAACCTATTTAATTTTTTCACTCACTGCGATCTCACATAGCGAGCCGCGTCCTCTTCGGTTGAACCGGCTATTAGCTGTTTCTTATCTTTGCGCCTAAACCCTCCCAATGCTTAAGATCGGCGTGCTCGGTGTAGGCCACCTTGGAAAATTTCATTTGAACAACTGGAAAGAGATCAGCGGCATTGAGCTCATCGGCTTTTACGACATCAACGACGATACCGCCAAAGAAGTTTCAGAAAAATACCAGCTCCCCCGCTTCCTCGATCCCGGCACACTGATCGATGCCTGTGATGCCATTGACGTGGTGGTGCCCACCAATTTCCATTTTGAGTTCTGTGAAAAGGCGATCAAGAAAGGCAAACACGTTTTCGTTGAAAAACCTCTTGCCAATACAATGGAAGAAGCGCGGCAGCTCGTGAAGCTGACCCACGAATCGGGGATCAAGCTGCAGGTAGGGCACGTAGAACGTTTTAACCCCGCCTTCCTCGCCGTGAAAGATCTCGACCTGCAGCCGATGTTCATCGAAGTGCATCGCCTGGCCCAGTTCAATCCCAGGGGAACGGAAGTGAGCGTGATCCTCGACCTGATGATCCACGATATCGACATCGTGCTTAGCATAGTGAAAAGCGATGTGAAAAGCATCTCAGCCAGTGGCGTGGGTGTGATGACAGAAACTCCCGATATCGCCAACGTAAGGATGGAGTTTGATAATGGCTGCGTAGCCAATCTTACTTCGAGCAGGATTTCGATGAAGAAAATGAGAAAGGTGCGCCTCTTCCAGAAAGATGCTTATATCGGGATGGATTTTCTGAATAAAAAGGCAGAAGTGATCAGGATGAAAAGACCCGGGGATTCCAATGTCTTTATTTTTGACATAGAGACCAATACCGGTAAGAAGACCATCGCAGTAGCGAATCCCCAGGTTCCCGAAGTGAACGCGATACGGATGGAACTGGAAGAATTCAGGAATGCCATTTTAAATAATACCAAACCCATCGTTTCGGAGATGGATGGCCTGATGGCGATGGATGTGGCACACCAGATCCTCGACAAGATCGGCAAGAATGTGATCACGCATCAATGAAGTCTGCCAACAAAATACCCGCTGCCGCCTATGCCCTGGTTGACCTCTTCACCAATGCCCTTGCCTGGGCCTTGTTTTTTTTTGTGAGGCAGTGGATACTGAGAGAAACCGGCGCTGATAACGGTGAGCTGGTGGTCAACAACCGCTTCTGGCTGGGACTGATCTTCATTCCCCTGGGCTGGCTGACACTTTATACACTGGTTGGCTCTTATAGGCATTTGTACAAGAAATCGAGACTGTTCGAGCTCACCATCACTTTTCTCTGCAGCCTGATCGGCTCGCTGGTGCTTTTCTTTCTTTTTGTGCTGGATGATGTAAAAGCCAACTACAGCTATTATTACCTGGCCTTCGGGGCGTTGTTCTTCCTGCACTTCCTCCTCACTTTCGTCGGCCGCTGGATCCTGCTCAATAAGATCAAGCGGCAGTTGCTGCGGGGCAGGGTCTGGTTCAACACCCTGTTGGTGGGTCAGCAGGATAGCGCTTACCGCATTTACAGGCAAACGGTTGACAATCTCCAGGATGGGGGCTACCGCTACCTGGGATATATTTCTCCCGACAAAGCCAGTGGAACGAACGGGAAAAATGGCATCCAGAAGCTCATCCCCCACCTGGGGGATCTCGGCCAGCTGGAGTCGGTGATCGACAGGGATAATATCCGACTCGTGGTACTGGCGATGGAAAGATCGGAACACGGTCTCCTGGAAACCACCATCAGCAGGCTCAGCGAAAAAGATGTGGAGGTGAAGATCCTGCCCGATACCTTCGATATCGTTTCAGGCTCGGTAAAAACCAATAACGTGATGGGTGCGCCGCTCATCGATTTGCACCTGGGACTGATGCCGGAGTGGCAGCAGAACATCAAGCGGGTGATAGATGTTTCAGTGGCAGTGCTGGGAGGTATCCTCCTTCTTCCTCTCATTATCTACACCGCGATCAGGGTGAGGTTTTCTTCACCCGGGCTGGTGATCTATTCACAGGAAAGGATCGGCTATAAAGGCAAGCCTTTCCTGATGTTCAAATTCCGGTCGATGGTGAAGAACGCGGAGGAAAACGGACCCGCGCTTTCATCAGACGAGGATCCCCGCATCACGAAATGGGGAAAGACGATGCGTAAATGGAGGCTGGATGAGCTTCCCCAATTATGGAACATCCTCCTGGGAGAAATGAGCCTGGTGGGCCCCCGCCCGGAGCGGAAATTCTATATCGACCAGATCGTAGCCCGGCATCCCTATTATAAATACCTGCAAAAAGTAAAGCCCGGACTAACGAGTTGGGGGATGGTGCAGTTCGGTTATGCAGAGAATGTGGAGGAGATGATCGAACGGAGCAAGTATGATCTCTTATATCTCGAGAATATTTCCATCGCGCTGGATCTGAAAATAATGATACATACCCTGAGGATCATATTTAAAGGAAAGGGAAAATAAAGAACAGCCGGACGCTGCGGCGCGGCGGTGCTGCGATCGTGGCTCTTGGATGTTGCGTCATGTCCGCCGCTCCTCCGCGCCCGGCTGTTCCGCTGTTCCCCTGTTTTCTCTCCAATATTGTTTTATTTTTGTCTCAAACCGCCTCCTTTTGAGAAAACCCGCCTCCCTGCTTTTATTGCTCTTCTCCATCACCGCCTCTGCCCAGTACTGGCAACAGGAGGTCAATTACCAGATAAACGTTTCTCTCGCCGACAGGGAGCATAGCCTCAAAGGAGAAGCAATCATAGAATATATCAATAATTCCCCCGACACTCTCCATTTCATCTGGTTCCATCTCTGGCCCAACGCTTATAAGAATGATAAGACCGCATTCACCGACCAGATGCTGGAGAACGGCTCTACAAAATTCTATTTCTCAGGAGAAGATGACAAGGGCTATATCAACCGCCTTGATTTCAAAGTGAATGGCGCCACGGCCGCGTTGGAAGATCATCCACAGCATATCGACATCATAAAGGTCTTGCTGCCCGATCCCCTCCCGCCGGGGAAAAGAACCACGATCACCACAACTTTCAACACCCGCCTGCCACTCAATGTTTCCCGCGGCGGGCACGAAGGAAATAATTACCAGGCCACGCAATGGTATCCCAAGCCGGCAGTGTATGACCGGGAAGGCTGGCACCCGGTCACCTATCTCGACCAGGGAGAATTCTACAGTGAGTTTGGGAGCTTTGATGTGAGGATCACCGTTCCTGTCGCCTATAAAGTGGCCTCAACAGGCATCCTGCAAAGAGAAGATTCCAGCAAAGAGATACGAATGCTTCATAACAAACAGGACCGTATCCACGATTTCGCCTGGTTCGCAAATAAAGATTTCATTGTAAACCGGGATACCTGCCGGCTGCCCTCAGGCCGCGTGATCAATGTGCACAGCTACTACACACAACCGGAAGAAAAGAACTGGAAGAGAAGCCTGCAATTTGCAAAAGATGCCGTTCGGCATTATTCTTCTTTCGTGGGTGAATACCCCTACGACGCATTGACCGTGGTGCAGGGGCCCGAGAGTTTCGGTGGAGGAATGGAATACCCGATGATCACCGTGCTTTCTCCAATGAAGGACGAGGGCCAGGTAGACCGCACGATCGCGCACGAGGTGGGACATAATTGGTTCTACGGCATCCTTGCCAGCAATGAACGGGCCCATCCCTGGATGGACGAGGGGATGACAGAATATTACAACGGGATCTATGTGCAGTCGAAATACAGGAACCATACGGAGGGAGAAAATATCATCTTTGAAACCCAGGCTGCAACGAAGACAGATCAGCCCATCTCCACCCATTCAGAAGCTTTCAGCGAAATGAATTATTATTCGACCGCTTATTTTAAGGCCGCGGAATGGCTCCGCTATCTTGAATCGGTGGTGGGGAGGGAAAAACTCCATTCCGCAATGCGGGCTTACTACGAAGAGTGGAAATTCAGGCATCCCCGGCCGGCGGATTTCCAGGCCTCCATAGAGAAAAACACGGGTATGGACCTGGATACGGTATTTGCTTATCTCGATAAAACAGGTACCCTTCCCAACCAGGAAAGAAATGGTACACGCGCCGCCTTTGTTTTCGACATGAAGGCGATGAAGGACCTGGCCGAAAAACGATACAAAGAGTTCATAGTAATCGGCCCGCAGTTAGGATTCAATTATTATGATAAGGCAATGCTGGGACTCTTTGTCACCAATTATAAATTACCCCCTTCACCCTTCCGCTTCTTCCTGGCGCCGATGTATGGAACGGGTTCCGGCGAGCTGGTGGGACTAGGTTCGATCTCCTACACTTTCTATCCAAAGGGAAACATCCGTAATGTGCGCCTTCACCTGGATGCCTGGAGATTCAATGTGGACGATTTTAAAACGGGTGACCAGCCAAAGATCTCCTTATCCACCACCCGACTCTCTCCCGACCTGCGGTTCACCTTTCGTAATAAGAACGCGAGAAGCACTTTCAACCGCTACATTAAGATCAAATCCTTTTTCTTCAACGAGGAATCGCTTTCCTTTTTCAGGGATACCACGGTGGTGGGAAATGATACAACGATCACCAACAAATACAGGAGCCGTTCTTCTGAAAGAGATCTTCACCAGCTGAGCTTCGTGATCGAAAATAACAGGGTCCTCTATCCATACCGGGGAGAGCTGAAACTGGAAGCAGGTGAACATTTCGCGAAACTTGGCTTTACAGGAAACTATTTTTTCAATTATCCAAAAGGAGGAGGCCTCGACCTGAGGTTGTTCGCCGGGAAGTTCATCTATACCTCTTCGAAAACCCTGGCAAAGCAATTTGCCACCGACAGATATCATCTCAACCTGACCGGTCCGAACGGGTATGAAGATTATACCTACAGCGATTATTTCATAGGCAGGAATGAATTTGAAGGATTTGCCAGCCAGCAGATAATGATGAGAGACGGCGCCTTCAAAGTACGTACTGACCTCCTGGCTTCCAAGGTGGGCCGCACGGACGACTGGCTGGCGGCATTGAATCTCAGCAGCACTATCCCAGATGGTCTTAATCCCCTCAGCATGCTGCCTTTCAAAATTCCGCTGAAGGTATTTGCCGATATTGGCACCTATGCCGAAACCTGGGAACCCGAAGCGGAATCAGACCGCTTCCTTTTTGATGCGGGCCTGCAGGTCTCCCTGTTTTTCAACCGCGTGAATATTTATCTGCCGCTGGTTTACAGTGATGTTTATAAAGATTACATCCAGTCAACCATCGAGAAAAGAGGGCGGCTCTGGAAAAAAATATCTTTCTCGATCGATATCGCCAATTTCCATCCCCGGCAGATCGACCGGAGATTTTCATTCTGATGAATCCTATGGGTAACATACGACACCTGGGAAACGGGGAGATCGACAGGTCGAAATGGGACCGGTGCATTGAAATGGCTTCGAATGGACTGATCTATGGATATTCTTTTTACCTCGATCATATGTCACGGGGATGGGAAGCGCTGGTGATGGATGATTACAGGGCTGTGATGCCATTAACAGCGAAAAAGAAATACGGCATTCACTACCTGGCCCAGCCTTTTTTGTCCGCACAGCTGGGCCTGTTCGGACAAGACATAAGTGGAGAAACCCTCCAGGCTTTCCTGGAAGCTGTGCCCTCTAAATTCCGTTATTGCGATATCTATCTCAACCACGGGAATCTCTTCTCAAAACAACCTCCGGAGATCTATGAGCGGGTGAATTTTGTACTTGACCTGGAAAGGCCCTATGAAGAACTGGAAAAAAAATACCGGGAGAACATCCGTCGCAACATCAAAAGGTCTGCAAATGCCGGTTCCTACGCCAACGATTCAGTGGATATCAGCCAGGTGATCGAACTGGCAGCTTCCCAAATGCGTTCGGGA
>CAMLEM010000038.1 GCA_946479005.1 uncultured Chitinophagaceae bacterium
TGAACATTGGCGCAGGCGCCCGTGGCCTGGCGATGGGAAGCGCCCAGGTGGCCACAGTAAATGACGGAACCGCAGGCTACTGGAATCCCGCCGGTTTGGTGGGGGTAAAGACCGATCCCCAGGTGAACCTAATGCACGCCGAATATTTTGCCGGCATCGGGAAATACGATTATCTCAGCGCTGCCTTCCCTACGTCCAACAATAAACGCACGATCGCGATCACCGGTCTCCGTTTCGCAGTTGATGATATTATGAACACCCTTTTCCTGGTAGAGCCCGACGGGTCCATTAACTATAACAACATCCAGGCATTTTCTTCATCCGATTATGCCTTCATCTTCTCTTTTGCCCAGAAACTGAAAGAGTCTTCCAGTAAGAATATCAATTTCGGAGTGAATGCAAAGGTGATCCACCGGAGCGTGGGAAAATTTGCGCGCGCCTGGGGCTTTGGCCTGGATGCCGGATTACAGATCCAGAAAGGAAAATGGCAGTTCGGTGTAACGGGGAGAGATATCACCACGACATTCAATGCCTGGTCGTTCACCTTTACGGAAAGGGAAAAGGAAGTGCTTTACCTGACGAAGAATGAGATCCCTGTCAAATCCACCGAGATGACGGCTCCCCGGCTGGTTTTAGGAGTTGCCCGTGATTTCAAGCTCGGAAAAAAGACCAGTTTGCTGGCAGAAGCAAATGTGGATCTCACCTTTGATGGGAAGAGAAACACTCTTGTTAGGTCCGACGCGGTGAGTGCGGATCCGAAACTCGGCCTCGAGCTTAACATCAATAATGTTGTTTACCTCCGCGGCGGGATCAATAATTTCCAGCAGGCACTTTCTGACGGAGATACCCTGAATCAAAAAAAGGTCTGGATCTACCAGCCATCGGCGGGCGCGGGTTTCAAGATCTCCAATGTGACCATCGATTATGCTTTTACCAACCTCGCCAACCAATCCAACCCCTTGTTTACCCACGTATTTTCTCTGAAGCTCAATATGGCGGGCACTAAAAAAGAGAATTAAAAAAACTGACCGGATAAAACACCAATCAATGAAACGAATTCTACTCCTGCTTTGCATTCTGGCCGCCTTCCAGGCGGATGCGCAGGTTTACAATAATGAATGGATCAATTATAACCGAACCTACTACAAATTCAAGCTGGGCAATACCGGCCTGGCAAGGATCACTCAGCCCACCCTCCAGTCAATCGGGTTGGGATCCTCACCCTCTGAACATTTCCAGCTTTGGAGAAACGGGGTCCAGGTGCCTCTTTACATCAGCAAGGCCACGGGAACCCTGGCGGCTGATGATTATATCGAATTCTGGGCGATGATGAATGACGGGCACCCCGACAGTGTGATGTACATCGATCCTGCTTACCAGCTAAACAAGAAGTTCAGCCTGGAAACCGACACCGCGGCTTATTTCCTTACAGTGAATCCTGATGGCGGGAACCTGAGACTCGCGGCGACCAACAATGTATTGCCCAGCCCCCTGGCTCCGGAGCCTTATTTTATGTACACCGCGGGCCAGTATTACCGCGATAAGCTGAACCCCGGTTTTGCAGCCGTGGTTGGAGAGTATGTGTATTCCTCTTCTTATGATATGGGCGAAGGTCCCACCTCCACCGACATCGGGGGGAATGCAACGAGGTCTCATACTTTTTCAAACCTGCAGCCTTATACGGGAGCCGGCGCTCCATCTCCCGTGCTGAAAGTGAATGTGACAGGGAATGCACTGAATCCCCGTCACGTTGAATTGAAGGTGAACGGGGTCGTGGTGCTCGATCAGTCCGTGGACTTCTTTGATTATGCACGCCTGCAGGCCAATCTCAGCATCGGCCAGATCAGCGGGGGAAGTGCAGTGATCGACGTTAAAAACATTAGCACGGCCGGAACCGACCGGATGGTCATTGCCCAAACAGAGTTGGTTTATCCCCGTTTATTTCATTTCGGCGATAATGCAATGTTTGAATTTGAGCTCGATGTCGACCCGGCCGGTACTTATTTGGAGATCGCAGGTTTCCAGCATAGCAACCACCCGCCCATCATTTTGGATTTTTCCAATGGAAAAAGATACTTAGGCGATATCAGCACACCCGGCCTCGTGAAAGTGGCGCTGGAACCTTCCAACATCCCGCGTAAGATGCTGATGATCTCACAGACAATACCTGTCACCAATATTGCCACTCTACAAACAAGAAATTTCGTTGATTATTCACTTCCTGCCAACCAGGGAGATTTCCTGATGATCACGCATCCAACACTGGCCCAGGGATCGGCAGTGGAAGATTATAAGAACTACAGGAGCTCTGCCACCGGGGGTGGGCACAATGTGAAGGTTTATATGATCGACGAGCTGACCGACCAGTTCGGACTGGGTATCAAAAAGCACCCTTTGTCCATCCGCAACTTCATCCGCTGGGCAAAAGCCAATTTTTCCAATCCTGTGAAGAACGTGCTTTTGCTGGGTAAAGGATTAACATACCCGCAGCAACGGGCATTTGAGAGCAATCCACAGGTGGAAAATCTCTCCTTTATTCCTACCTGGGGGCACCCGGCTTCTGATAATTTGCTCGCCACTGAGTTTGGGGAAAAGGTACCGATGGTTTCCATCGGGCGTATATCCGCCATCAACCCTTCTGAGATCGCGGTATATCTCGAAAAAGTAAAACAATATGAACAGCAACAGGCTTTCTCCTCGCCCCTGATCGCAGACAAGGCCTGGATGAAAAATGTCGCTCACGTGATCGGCGCCAGCGATGCTTCCCTGGGTGCGATCCTTACGACCCATATGAATGGCTATACCAACACCATTCGCGACACGTTTTACGGGGCAAATGTGCATACGTTCAGCAAGCTGACCGCAGCGCCCGTTGCCCAGAATAACAGCATTCGCCTGCAAAACCTTTTCCAGGAGGGTATCGGGATGATGACTTATTTTGGTCACTCTTCAGCCAGTACCCTGGAGTTCAACCTCGACAATCCCGACCAATATAATAACCAGGGCAAATATCCCGTGACGATCGTAATGGGATGTAACGCCGGGAATTTCTTCAACTTTAATACGCTCCGCTTTCTCACCAAAGAAACCTTATCGGAGAAATTCGTGCTTGCCGACCAGAGAGGATCCATCGCTTTTATCGCGAGCTCGCATTTGGGGATCGTTCATTACCTGGATATCGTCAATTCCCGGACCTATAGGGTGGCTGCAACTTCTCAATACGGGCACACGCTCGGTGAGATCCTCCGGGGCTCATTCACTGAAGTGTTCAACGACGTAAGCCCGGGTGATTTTTATGCCCGTTTCCACGTTGAGCAAACCACCCTGCACGGGGATCCCGCCATTAAGCTCGACGGTTCCAGGGAAAAGCCGGATTATGTGATCGAGGATCAGCTGCTCAAAGTCACGCCTTCATTCATTTCCGTTGCTGAAACACATTTCAACGTACAGGCCAAATTTATGAACCTGGGTAAGGCCATTAACAAGGATATCGTGGTTGAGGTGAAACGCACTTACCCTGACCTGACCACGGAAGTTATCCGCCGCGATACCATTCCCGGCATTCGTTTCATAGATTCACTTACTTATGACATCGAGATCGCTCCCAACAGGGACCGCGGCCTGAACCGTATCAGCATTTGCATAGATGCCGATAGTGAAGTGGACGAACTGTATGAGACCAATAATTGCATTACGCGCGATGTATTCATCTATGAAAATGAAGCGCGCCCGGTTTACCCGTATAATTTTTCCATTGTCAGTGATGTGAATACAAAGCTCATCGCTTCCACGGCAGATCCTTTCGCTTCGATCCAGCAATATGTGCTGGAAGTGGATACTACTGAATTCTTCGATTCACCCTGGAAGCTTTCCCAAACGCTCACAAGCGCGGGTGGGGTATTAGAGTTCAACCCGTCTATTCCTTATGTGGACAGCACGGTCTATTACTGGAGAGTGGCCCCGGTCCCCACCAGCGGCCAGCCTGTTTGGAACACTGCCTCTTTTGTTTACCTGAGTCCTGCCGGGCCTTCCGCCAGCGATCCCGGTTTCAACCAGTCGCATTTCTTCCAGCATACAAAATCTTCTTTCCAGAGAGTGATACTGGATTCAGCCACCAGGAAGCTGAAGTTTGACAAGGTCAGTCATAACCTGTTCCTCAGGATGGGAACCTATGTCACCAGCGGCGCCACCCAGCAGGCCGCGCTTTCGGTGGCCATTGACGGAGTCGTGGCGATCCGACTGACCTCCTGGTTCCAGTCGCTGGTATTTAACGTTCTTGATCCCGTGAGCTTCCGCCCCTGGCGTAATGAAGTGCTCCGGCAATCCACTTCATTCCCGGCAGACCTGGGAGACGGTAAGTACAAGAGCCACGCACCTATGAATGCGTCCGGCGTGCTTCAGCCTTATAATTTCGAGTACCGTTACACTTCCCCGGAATACAGGAAGAACGCGATGAACTTTATGAAGGATACCATTCCTGACGGGCATTATGTAGTGGTCAGGAATTTTTCTCTCGATCCCAGTACTTTTGGCGACCCCGTGGCATTTCCCCAGGTATTCATCGATCAATGGATTGCGGATGAATCTCTTTATGGTACCGGCAATACACTCTATCATTACCTGAAGAATGTCGGGTTTACCGGGATTGATTCATTCTACAGGGTAAGGCCCTGGGGGCTTGTTTATAAAAAGAACGACCCTTCCTTTGCGCCAAGGTGGCTGGTAGGGGATGGTCCCTTTGACAATCCCACACTTTCCGTCGATTGCTTTACCACCGATACCACCGGTTCGGTCAGTTCACCATTGTTCGGTCCGGCCCGTGCCTGGAAACAACTAAAATGGAGAGGATCGGGTGATCCGGACGGAGATCTTGTGAAACTGGATGTGATCGGTGTACAATCGAATGGATCTGAAACCACCCTGTTCAGCAACCTCACTCTTTCCGAGCAGGATTTCGATGTGTCTTCCATTGACGCGGACACCTATCGTTTTGTGAAGCTCAGGATGAGGACCACGGATAGCATTCACTATACACCTTTTGATCTTCGGTACTGGAGGATCACCTACGATCCTGCACCGGAAGGAGCGATCGCTCCCAACCTTTTCCTGAGCTATAAGGATTCAGTGGAGGCTGGAGAACCTGTTTCATTCAAAGTGGCGTTCAAGAACGTAAGCCAGGTGCCGTTTGATTCCCTGGCGGTGAAGTTCGTGATCACCGACAGGAACAATATCCCGCATATCGTACCCATTCCCAGGAGAAGGGAGTTGCTGGTGAATGATACGCTGCAACTGGGTGACAATATTAACTCAGCTACGCTGCAGGGATTGAACACAATGTATATCGAGGCGAATCCCGATGACGACCAGCCAGAGCAATATCACTTTAACAATTACGCTTACCGGAGCCTGCACGTCCAGCCCGATAGCCTGGATCCCCTGCTCGACGTGACCTTTGACGGCGTGCGTATCCTGAACAGGGATATCGTTTCCTCAAAGCCAAACATTGTGATCAAGCTCAAGGATGAGGCGAGATGGAACGTGCTGGATGATACGGCGCTTCTCACGGTGCAGATCAGGTATCCTTACCCCACCGGGCCGTTACGCAGATATTATTTCAGCAATTCAGATACGATGCAGTTCATCCCGGCGGGGATCGCACCAAACCCGGATAATACCGCCACGATCAATTTCAACCCGCATTTCCTTGAAGACGGAGAGTATGAACTGATCGTCACCGGTAAAGACAAGAGTGGCAACGCTGCAGGGAATATCGAATACAGGGTGATCTTCGAAGTGATCAACAAGCCGATGATCTCCAATATGCTCAATTACCCGAATCCTTTCACATCCTCGACAGCCTTTGTGTTCACGATCACGGGCCACGAAGTGCCGCAGAATATCAAGATCGAGATAATGACCATTACGGGGAAGATCGTGAGGGAGATCACGAAAGATGAGCTAGGCCCGCTGAACATAGGAAGGAATATCACGCAGTTTAAATGGGATGGAACCGACCAGTATGGACAAAAGCTCGCCAATGGGGTTTATCTGTACCGTGTCGTTACCAACCTGAACGGTAAGGCCCTCGATAAATACAAACACCGAAGCGATAACACCGACCAGTATTTCAACAAGGGATACGGCAAGATGTACCTGATGCGGTAATAAAATTTTCCCTGATTCATAAGTCCCGCGGCCTGCGGGACTTTTTTTTACAACTTAATAAGGCGAATTTTGCGCTTCCAATGGCAAAGATCGGTATCAACATAGCGACAGGAAGCCTCCAGCAGAAGGATATGATCGTGGGGATCGACCTGGGTACAACCAATAGCCTTATCGCGATCATTCATCCTGATTCGCGGGAACCCGTGGTACTGAAAGAGTTTGATGGGACCGACCTGGTACCATCGATCGTGCATTTTGGGGAAGCCGGCCAGGTTACCGTAGGAAATGAAGCAAAACCTTACCTCGTCACTGAACCGGAGCAAACCATCTTTTCCGTAAAGAGGCTGATGGGTAAATCTTACCAGGACGTAAAGGATCACAGTTCCTATTTTTCCTACAAGGTCATTGATGATAACACCGAAAGCCTGGTGAAGATCCAGGTGGGGAATAGATTTTTTTCCCCTGTTGAATTATCAGGAATGATCCTCACAGAGCTTAGGCAGCGGGCGGAGCATATTTTGAAAACGCCGGTCACAAAAGCGGTGATCACCGTCCCCGCTTATTTCAATGATGCGCAACGGCAGGCGACAAGGGATGCCGGGAAACTCGCGGGCCTCGATGTATTACGGATCATCAATGAACCGACGGCTGCGAGTCTTGCCTATGGGCTGGGAATGAAAAAAGATGAGTCAAAGACCGTTGCCGTGTACGACCTCGGGGGAGGCACTTTTGATGTTTCCATTCTCCGCATCAGCCAGGGCATATTTGAAGTGCTTTCCACCAATGGTGATACTTATCTCGGTGGAGATGATCTCGATCGGGCCATTCAACAAGAATGGATGAAAGAGAATGGGATCACCGAAGAAATGCTTGCGCGTGATAAGTCTCTTTCGCAAACCCTGCGTTTGAAAGCCGAGGAGGCCAAGATCCGGTTGGGTACAGAGGAGAATTTTGAGGAGGATGTGAATGGCTACCGTTTCAAAATGACACGAAACAGGATGGAAGAAATTTTCCTGCCTTTCGTAGAAACTACGCTCCGCCATTGCCGCAATGCATTGAAGGATGCCGCCCTTCAGACGGAAGACGTTGACGAGGTGGTAATGGTGGGAGGCGCCACCCGTGTGCTCCTGGTGAAAAGAATGGTGGGTGAATTCTTCAAACGTAAACCGCACGATACGATCGACCCTGATAAAGTGGTAGCCCTGGGGGCGGCCGTACAGGCTGACATTCTTGCGGGGAACAATACTGATTTCCTTTTGCTTGATATTACACCCCTTTCGCTTGGAATAGAAACATTCGGTGGCCTGATGGATGTGCTCATTCCACGAAATTCGAGGATCCCGACCACGGCGGGTAGACAGTACACCACGCAAAAGGACGGGCAGGGGAGTATGAGGATCTCTGTATTCCAGGGTGAACGGGATCTTGTCAGGGATAACCGCAAACTGGCGGAATTCAATTTGACAGGAATACCCGGTATGCCGGCCGGACTTCCCAAGGTGGAGATCAGTTTCCTGATCAATGCCGACGGCATTCTGATGGTTCGGGCAAAGGAACTCCGCAGCGGGGTGGAACAAAGCATTGAAGTGAAACCCCAATACGGGCTCACAGATGAACAGGTGGAGAAAATGCTGCAGGATTCCATCACTTACGCCAGGCAGGACATTCAAACCCGCGCCATCGTTGAAGCCAGAACAGAAGCCGGTCAATTGCTTGAAACCACGCGGCAGTTCCTGCAGAAGAACGGATCCATACTCACCCCTGGAGAATGGGAGGATACGAAAAAAGCGATAAGTGACCTGGAAAGTTTGCTGGAGAGAGGTTCCAAAGATGAAATTCACGCGGGCATTGAAACCCTGAATGCGATCTCGCGTCCCTATGCCGAACGACTGATGGACCTGGCAGTGAAACAGGCACTAAAAGATAAAAAGATCTGATCAGCAGGGAGCCGAGAAACACCAGTCACCGCCGCAATTCACCACCTCCGCTTTTTCCATTTTCAATAACCGCAAAAGGTCATTCTTCAACGGAAAAAAGACCAGGTGAAGATCCATTGTGTAATAAAAATACCGCTGCTTCGGGGTGACAATGATGAGCTGCTTCCGTGCTACCCGTTTTAATTCCGCGATGGCCTTTTGCGGGTCGCGGAGATGTTCAATGGTATGATTGCAGGTAACTATGTCGAATGAACGGTCTTCAAATGGAAGTGCTTCGATCATTCCCTGTTTGTATTCATACCCGCTGCCCAGCGGTTCCTCAAAAACATCGCACCCGGTAACAGCCAGTCCTTTTTCCTTTTGAACAATCCGCAGCCATTCTCCCCGGCCGCAGCCTACATCCAAAAGGGTAGTAGCGGTGGGTTCAAATACCGACAACATCCGTTTTATGCTTTTGCCGTTCAGATCCGTGGGCCGGTCAGTGGCCCGGCAGTCGAGCTCGCGATACACCTGCAAAAATTCCTCATCGCTCATTCGCCAGGCAAGCTTCTTGAAATCCATATATAAACGAACCTTCTTTCCCTTGAACCAGTACCAGAAAAATGGATACATAAACCAACGCGAATCCCTGATCACCGGTGGAATGCACTCGTCAATGATGTAACGGATGGTATTGGTGAGATTACGATTCAACGAGTTTGTTTTTTCTTTTCCCGAAATAAAAAATTGTCCCGGCGATTAAAAAAGCGAGGGAGAAGACTGCCATCCAGACAAGATCAGTTGTCTTGTAAGAAAGGAGCACATGGTTTTTCCCAGCGGGAATTTCAACCGCCATAAATGTACCACTCACTTTTCGAACAGGAACGCGTCGCTTGTCCACGGAGGCCTGCCAGCGATGATAGTAATTCTGTAAAATGACGAGATGGCCTGGCCGCTTGAAAGAGGTTTCAATCCGGATTTGAGATGGCTCGAACGAGCGGATAATGATGCTACCCTCTTCGGCAGGTGAAATGACGCTGTCTGCCGAAACCCTGGAATCTGCGAGAAATAATACCGGGTTACCCGTTACTGCATTCCGGAGAGGAAGATCTTCCCAGAAATCCTCCTGGCTGGCGAGATTGCTGGGAGTGATGATGTAATCCACTCTCCCGACTTTCTTATTATAAACGTTGAGACAGCCGATCTGCTCGAAGGTGGACATTCCATCTGCTGAATTCTCCGCGATGCTCGCAGAAAGGTCAGGGATGGGGTACCCACGTGGCTGGGCGTCTAGAATGCGCTGCACCTCGGCAGGCTTGAAATTTCGAACGTAAGTAAGCGGCAACATCAGCTGGGCGGCAATGAACATCTCGGCGAAAACGAGCGGTAAAAGAAATCTTTCCAGGGATCGCTTTCGTAAAAGCAAATAGGCCAAACCGAGAATGAGCAAGGCAAAAATCGCGTTGAGGAAAAGAAGATCCATCGTCCCTAAACCATCCCTGGCTGATTTGAGGGCATCACTGAGATTTCCGTTTGACCTGAATATTTCAGCGATCAGTTTCAGGGCCTGGCTTTTTACCAGGGCGAGCAGGAATGCGAGCGCGGTGATCGAAAGCAACACGTAACTGATCCACCGGAATTTTTTCTCATCTTCAACGCCTCCGTTGATATATCGATGGATCGCGAACCCCGCGAAGATCTGCGCGATGAACAGGTAGAAGAGCTTCGCATTGGCCGGGTGACGGAATGAATCCATCAGCGGGATATAATCATAAGCGAACTCCCGGAGCGGCGTGTGTTTTCCCAGGCTGAAAATGAAGAAGAACA
>CAMLEM010000039.1 GCA_946479005.1 uncultured Chitinophagaceae bacterium
ATATCATTCAGGACAAAATAGTATTTTTGGTGGATTGAGGAAAAAGGCCCGGGGATGTAAGGTATGTGAGCCGGGGGCCCGAACTCATCGGACCATAAAAACGCTTCATTTGTTCCAGTTTAATATAAGTGCTTCACACAAAGCGATCTGTATTCTTGGCCACCCGCATCGCGGAGCGGCCTGAGAAAGATTTACCTGCGTTTTTTTACCGATAGTTCTCCTTCCACTAATCATTTTATTATGAGTTGTGCGGGTTGCAGTACTGCTAAAGGGGGAACGCCCAAAGGCTGTAAAAGCAACGGCGGTTGTAGTACCGGCGGTTGTAACCGTATGAATACCTACGACTGGCTGCGCAACCTTCCCATCTCGGATTTTGACTCAGCCTGCAAGGTCATCGAGATCAGCTTTAATAATGGCACCCGCAAGGATTTTTTCCGGAATCCCGCACTACACAACTACGAAAAAGGGGAGCTTCTTGCCGTAGAAGGAGTCAGCGGCTTCGATATCGGCGAGGTCTCACTCACCGGTGAGATCGTCCGCCTGCAGATGAAGAAAAGGAACGTGCGGGAGGACAATCCCGAAATGAAGAGAATCCTTCGCCGGGCTTCCGACAGGGATATCGACATTTGGAAACAGAATAAGGCCCGGGAACCGGAAGCTGTAATCCGCAGCAGGGCGATCGCCCGCCAGCTCAAGCTCGATATGAAGATCAGCCAGGTGGAAATGCAGGCTGATGGACGTAAAGCGACGTTTTTCTATATCGCCGACGGTCGCGTGGATTTTCGGGAACTCATTAAAGTCTATGCTTCCGAATTCAGGGTCAAAGTGGAGATGCGCCAGATCGGGGCCAGGCAGGAAGCAGGAAAGGTCGGCGGCATCGGTAGTTGCGGCCGTGAACTTTGTTGCAGCACCTGGCTTACGGATTTCAAATCGGTGAACACGGCAGCCGCCCGCTATCAAAACCTTTCCATCAACCAGACCAAATTAAGTGGCCAGTGCGGAAGACTGAAATGCTGCCTCAATTATGAGCTGGATACCTATCTCGACGCCCTTCAGCATTTCCCCGATAACTGCGACGTTATCCAGGTAAGCAAGGGCAATGCTTTCCTTATCAAGAAGGATATTTTCAAGAACCTGATGTGGTACACCCTGCCTGACAGCAATAAACAGTATCCTCTCACCATCGAAAGGGTGAAAAAAATAAAATCCCTGAACCACCAGGGTATCATACCGGAAGAGCTCGAGGCTGTGGAGGTCACCTCTTCCAAACCAAAAGAAACCGAACCGGCATTTGTTGAGCTCGTAGGCCAGTTCAGCCTGAAAGCCCTGGATAAGGCTGCCGCTGAAAAAAGAAGGAAGCAGCAGCACCAACAGAAAAAACAGGGACCCCAAAAAGGTGGGCAACAGGGTCAGCAAAGAGGGGGACAGCAACGTGGGCCACAACAAAAAGGTGGACAGCAACCCCAGCAGAGAAATGCGCAGCAAAGAAGAAGGCCCGATCAACGCCAACAGGGAAACAGGCCGCGCAATACGGGGGGCTCAGGCAATACGAACCCGGATAAGGGTAAATCTCAATAATAAATATTTCCAGGAAAACGTTACCAGATCCGTTAATTGATCTCCTGCACTGGTAACAATGGATGACGCTGGCTTGCTGTATTCGCATTGATCGCACCATTTCGGATCGCCTTATAAAAAACATCCTGGATCTTTCCTCTCACCTGCAAACGCGATAACCAGGGATTGTCCCGGGTGGGGTTCACACGATTGGAAAGGAAGATATAAACCAGGTCGTATTGGGGATCCACCCATACACAGGTGCCCGTGAAGCCGGTATGCCCAAAGGTTTGCGGAGATGCCAGCTCAGAGGGATAGGGATCCTTTCTTTTCTTATTGTCTTTCTCAGGTTTATCAAAACCAAAACCTCTCCGGCTGATGCTGCTATGATATTCGGTGAACTTCCGGATGGTGGATTCTTTCAGGTATCTTTTTCCATTGAATTCCCCGCCATTCAGCAACATCTGATAAAGGAGGGCCAGGTCATAGGCATTGGAAAACAGGCCGGCGTGTCCTGCCACTCCGCCAAACATCGAGGCACCCTCATCGTGCACATCACCCCAGATGGTTTGCCTGCGAAAATGAGGCTCGGTTTCAGTAGGAACGATCTTCTCCAGGGGAAAACGCTCGCGGGGACGGAAACCCGTACTGGCCATTCCTAAACGGCTGTAAAAATTCTTCTGAACATACTGGTCAAGTGTCATCCCGGTTACTTCCTTCACGATCTCACCCAGGAAAATAAAATCATTGTCGCTGTACACATACTTATTGCGGGGTCCCAATGGACTGGTCAATATCCGGTTATGGATCGTATCCTTCCAGTCGTTTCGTAAATAGATCTTATCTGCAACACGGATTTCATAACCAGGCTTCGGAACATCTGAATAGATCGCGGGGTTTGGCACTCCCGTGGCAGGGTCTATGGTTTCCCTGTAAAAAGGAATGAAGGGAACCAGCCCGGCCTGGTGGAGGAGAATGTCGTTCAGTTTCAGGTTGGCTTTGTTCGTGCCACGCACCCAGGG
This sequence comes from uncultured Chitinophagaceae bacterium, assembly GCA_946479005.1. The sequence goes on from CAMLEM010000039.1 coordinate 2,580, forward strand.
AACATAATCTCCCAGCTTATCATCCAGGTCGATCTTTCCTTCCTCATACAATTTCATTATCGCCACGGTAGTTGCCGAGATCTTGGTCACGGAAGCCACATCGAAAATGCTTTCGGGTGTAACCGCGGGAGAAGGACCGAACGCATAAGTTCCAAATGCCTTATGATACATTATCTCCCCTTTGTGAACGGCCATCACCACCGCGCCGGGAAAAGCTTTACGGGCAATCGCGTCATTCACGATCGAATCTACCTCTGAGAGTGACTCCAAGGCAACTTCCTTCATCCCCGGCTGCTCACTGGCCGTTACAATACCGTCGCCGAATTTGTAATTACAAACGGAAACAGGGAGTTTTCCCTGTGCTGAAAACTTTCCCTGCAGGAGATCCGCCGCGGCATTCTGAGTGACCGCATCATCCTGGTAACAGGCCACCAGGGTGTAGGCATCACAAAAATTCTTCGTCGCCAGCACATTTCCGAATGTCATCGTGATGGTCTTGATAAAATTTAACTCCCGGTAAAGTCTAATCGCAGCGGGGGAAATCCCAAAATTGTCGGAAGGCCGAAGGGAATAATTATGAAACCCGATTATGATGGCGTCATACTTGCCGTCCTTTGATACTTTTTTCAGGATCTCATCCACCTTTGCATTCCCATCCTTGTAGGATAAAGTGAAGGTCTCGGCATCGTAATCCTTTTCAAGTCTTTTTCCGAATTCATTCAGATCATTTGACCCGATGCCGATGTATGCGATCTTTTTTTGATCTTCCTTTAACGGAACACCGGCATAGTCAGTGCGTGAAGCTTTGAACGCCGCCTGGGAAAGAATGGTGATGGACTTTTTAGCCACCTCATACCTGATCGCATTCGTTTCCGAATTCAGGTCTTCCACCAGGTTCTTTGTATCAATGGGTGTAAAGCTATTCAGGCCGAGCTCGTATTTCGACGCAAGGACTTTCTTTACTTTCTCATTGATGTCATCCCAGCTGATCCTTTTCTCCGCAATGGCTTTTTTGATGGCGTCGATGGATGCGGGAACGCTTTCCGGGAGACAAAGCATATCATTCCCGGCAATGATGGCCTCCACGGCAATGGTTCCGCCGGGAAAATATTTTGCCACGCCTTTCATCTCCAGCGCGTCGGTGAATGTCAGGCCCTGGTAACCCAGGTCTTCCCTGAGCACACCGGTAACGCTGTTTTTTGAAATGGAGGTCGCCTTGTTGGCCGTATTGTCGATCGAAGGAATGTAAAGGTGAGCAATCATCACACTGCCGACACCGGCATTGAAGATGGCGCGAAAGGGAACCAGTTCCATCGAGTCGAGCTCGTGGCGGCTCTTGTTGATCACCGGGAGGTCATAATGGGAGTCCACATCCACATCTCCGTGGCCCGGAAAATGTTTCGCGCAGGCCATAATACCAGCATCCTGCATCCCGCGCATATAGGCCACTCCGTAGGCGGCTACCTTATCAGGATCTTCACCGAAGGAACGGTAACCGATCACCGGGTTATTCGGGTTATTATTGACATCTACCACGGGCGCATAGTTCACGTGAACGCCTATTCGCTTACACTGGCGGCCAACGGCCAGACCCATCTTGTATATCAGCTCCTCATCAGGAAGCGCTCCCAAAGTCAGTTGATACGGATATTTGATCACGCTGTCAAGGCGCATTCCCAATCCCCATTCACCATCGATAGTCACCATCAGCGGTGTTTTGGCGATCGACTGATAATAATTTGTAAGCTTTGCCTGCCGAACCGGTCCGCCCTGGAAGAAACAAAGGGCCCCGACATTATATTTTTTGATATCATTTACCACTTTGGCCACGTGGTCCGCCCCAAGATTGGAATGGGCACGGATCACCATCAGCTGGGCGATCTTTTCATCATCGCTCAGGCTTTTGAACACGCTGTCTGTCCATTCGCGCGCGGAAAGCCTGCTTTGATATTGGGCTGAAGACTGGATAAACGCGAGGATGGTGAGTCCTGCAACAAGAATTTTTTTCATCAGGATGACTTAAGTTGCCAATTTAACGAAAATTTCCCGCCCCCGGGCCATCTGAACAGGCTGGCGGACAAGCTTTCACATCAAATTATGTTCCTAGTTACGGATCCAGATCCTTACTTCATGCGGGGCGGGTTCATCTCCCCCGAAATAAGGATAAAGCTGGTACCCTTTGGCGATCGATGTAATGCTTCCTCTTGGCATTTGCACAACGGTTTCCGCGGCAGTGAAAGTATATGTATCAGCATTTATTTTAATGCTACAGGATATCTCCTCGTTGAGGGAAAAACTTCCTAATTCCCGGGTTTGCAATTCCCCGTTATTATATACATAGGCGAATAAATGAAGGGCCCCTTCACTCCAGCGCCAGCCGAATCTCGCGCTGAATTGCTGGTGATGCTGGTCATTATCTGAAAATCCAAACAGCTTGTTGATGTCTTCCTGGTTTTCCGGGTCCACGGTCTGGTAGATCGCGGAATTATCAAAGATCACAGTGAATTTGATTTCCCCGGTTTCGATCGACCGGTAGGGATGCGGCAGGCTTGAATGCTCTCCCTGGCCGATCTTGTAAAGAGTGAATGATTTGTCGCCGTTGGGAGCTGTTTCCTGTTTGCTGCAGGAAAAAAGGATCATTGCCACTACAGGCAAAATAGTTAATGGCTTCATAAGGATGGATCTTTTAGGGTTCGCTGGCAAATCAAACTTTTTTTTCCAAAACAGAAAAGCCAAAAAAATCATTTTAAGGGAATGACCTTAGTATCTGTTACCAGCATCAATGCTGTATTTTTGATGGCTAAATTGATTTTGTGCAAGACCGGATCCGACTTCTGCCAGATAATATTGCCAACCAGATCGCCGCGGGTGAAGTAATACAACGCCCTGCCAGCGCGGTCAAGGAACTGCTCGAAAATGCCGTGGACGCAGGTGCCACGGAAATTCAACTGGTTGTCAACGATGCAGGAAAATCCCTGATCCAGGTGATCGACAATGGGAGCGGGATGAGTGATATCGATGCCAGGATGTGTTTCGAAAGACACGCCACCTCGAAGATCCGGTCCATTGAGGATCTTTTCCAGATCAAAACGATGGGGTTCCGCGGTGAAGCCCTTGCCTCCATAGCGGCCGTTTCCCAGGTAGAACTAAAAACACGGAGGGAAGAAGACGAAGCGGGTATTTATCTCGAGGTTGACAACAGCGTGGTCAGGAAACAGGAACCCGTGGCCGCTCCCAAGGGGACGAGTTTCGCGATGAAGAATCTTTTTTTCAATGTTCCGGCGAGGAGGAATTTCCTTAAAAGCAATGCCTCGGAGCTCAGGCATATTGTGGATGAGTTCACCCGGGTGGCGCTCGCCTTCCCGGAAATCTTTTTCTCCCTCACTCACAATGGCCAGGAATTATTTCACCTGGAAGCCGGCAGCCTGAAACAAAGGATCGTGCAATTACTTGGATCCGGCCTGAATTCGAAGCTGGTTGCGGTCAGGGAGGAGACGGACTATATGAACATCTATGGATTCGTAGGGAAACCCGAAACTGCCAGGAAGACACGGGGCGACCAGTATTTTTTTGTGAATAATCGATTCATACGGAGCGCTTACCTGAATCACGCGGTGATGAATGCTTACCAGCAGATGATCCCCGCAGATTGCTTTCCACTCTATTGTCTTTTTATCGACCTCGACCCCGCCCAGGTGGATGTGAACGTTCACCCTACCAAGCAGGAAATAAAATTCGAAGATGAAAAGATCATCTATGCATTCGTACAGGCAGCCGTGAAACATTCCCTCGCGCAATTCAGCGTCACTCCCACTCTCGACTTTGAGCTTGATGCTTCCATTCAATCCCTCCCCTCGATACAGCAGCCCTTCACCGAAAGGAAACAGGAGGCGGCGACCGGCACCTCGTTATTCCGGGGTTTCACACAAAAAAACCAGGCCCATTTCATTGAACGATCCGGGCTGAAAAACTGGAAAGATGTTTACAAAGTGCCCGCGGGAGAAGAAACCCAGCCGAAGAAGGCAACCCGCCTGGAATTGGCCAACCCCGAATTCGTAGCTGACCTGGAACTCACACAGGTGTTAAAAACGTATGTCCTGGTTCCTTACCAGGCGCAATTCCTGCTGGTACACCAACAATCGGCCCACGAGAGGATACTCTATGAAAAAATGCGATTCGCCTCTGCCCATCATCCCAGGGCGACACAGAGAACTATGTTCCCGGTGAATATTGAAACCACCCCCGCAGATGCCGCGGTGATGGAAGAGATCATACCCGATCTACATTCACTAGGGTATCATATCGAAGGATTTGGAAAGAACGGTTTCGTGATACAGGGCATCCCTGCCGATGTAGAAGCCGGCAACGAAAAAGCTGTCATCGAGCTTCTCCTTGAACAATACAAACATTTTAACCAGGATAATAATTTCTCCAAAAGAGAAAAACTGGTGCGCGCCCTCGCTCAACAGTCATCGATACGCGCAGGCGTTCGCCTTACAGAAAGAGAAATGAAACAGCTGGTGACAGACCTTTTTTCCTGTGAGATATCCAATGTCACCGCCGGCGGGCACCCCATCTACCTCGAATTCAGGCAGGACCAGCTGGAAAAAATGTTTGGGCGATAAGATCAATATATCTCCCTTATCCCCTTCAGGAATTTTTCGATCGCACGCCGGACATCGGTTGCGGATGCCTGGTGATTATTCACCAGCGTGGAGAAGATGAGCAATTTTCCCTTCTTTGTATATAGGAACCCGCTGAATGCAACTACGCCCGACAAGGTTCCGGTCTTGGCATAAATGTAACCGCTGTCGGCTTTATAATAACTGCTTATGGTACCCTCTCCTCCCGTTGGAAAAATAACTTTGATCCTTTCCATTCCGAATTCCCTTTCCATCTTATCCAGGATGGCTACAAAGTCTCTCGGGGAAAAAAGATTGTACCGGCTCAACCCAGAGCCGTCGGCCCAGCGGGGCTTCTGTGGAAGATCCCTGAAGTCGGTTTTCAATAACGTATCAATGATCCTCGTATCACTGAACTCTCCCAGTAATGCGTGACTCACCATCAGGAGTGATTGTTCCGCAAAAAAATTGTCGCTCCTGTGCATCATTGGCCGGAGAAGGGAATCCGTAGGCTGCGAATGAATTTTATATACTCTCGGCACTTCGTTATCCAAACCCCGGGGAGTAGCGGCGATGAGGGGCTCATCGGTCTTAAGGGTATCGCTCAATAACCGGTGCAGGAGTGTATCTGAAACGATATAGGGTGTTGTAATGGTCCGATCGTTATTGCCGGCGACGGTGACCGTAAACTCATTCCGATGAAATTGCCTGCTTACTTCACTGACGAATTTACCGGGCGTCACCCGGGAGTCAGCGATATGCCGCCTGAAATGGGCGGGAAAAACGCTGATGGAGTCGCCTTTGCCTCTCACGGCAAACACATTTCCATAGATCGGCCACTGGCTGCGTTCAGGCATATATGAAGCATCGTAATCACTCCATCCCCAGCCAGGGCCCCAGGGTTTTGCTTTCATCGTCGCGGGTATCAACCAGGCCTTCTTCTCTTTATCCAGGTTTTTCAGGTACGCAAAAACCGGGTGATTGGGAAAATCAGGATGCAGGAAACTGGGATCTGCGGTACCCGTTAAAATAATATCGTTCGCGTACTCCTGAACGATCACACCTGTCAAACTATCTCCCAGGTATTTCATTGCCGCGTAACAGGTGGGTATCTTGGTATTGCTGGCAGGAACAAAATATTTCTCTCCCTGGTAGTCATAAATGATTTTTTTACCAGCCGGATCATAAATGGATATCCCGAGATGCGCCGTTTTGAAAGCCGCCTGGTTCAATACATTCTCATTGGCCATCCTTGATATCTTATTGCCCGCACCACAGGATGCCAGGAGCAGCGACATTACTAATGCGACAGGAAACATTCCCCTGTTTCGGAACGAGGAGAACCTGGCTTTTACGACGGGACTGAATCTCAATGTTGAAAAATTAAATGCCTCTTTCCTGGGCCCGAAGCCATCTTTCAGGCACTTCGTTACTGGAGGCAAGGAGGTAATCTTTATAACTACAGGCGATGAATTTCTTGTCGGGAAGCTGCATCCACCAGCGGCCCGTTTTTTTGCTTTGGAGAAAAGTGGTCTCCACTTCAGCAAAGGCCGTATGGTATTCATTGAAGGAGTCCTTTTCGTCGAGCTGAGCTTCTCGCCGTGCACGGCTGCGCCCATCCAGCACATACCAGATCATATGACCGATCTGCCTGGCCGTAAGTTCATCCCGGTCGTGCTGCACCTGGTAGCCATAGATCCCAATGCTGTTGACGTTCGGGCTCATTCCTGCATATCTCATCAACACGCAGGCTTCCTCGCCATTCAATCCATTGGGGGAGATAGATCCTGCCGGTGCATACGCATTGGCGATGCTGGTGATATCAAAGGAAAACAGGTTACTGTTTCGGATCACGGGTTCCATTTCATCAATGCTTTCCTTCACACTTCCCACCCTGAAACAGTCAAAATGCAATTTGTCCATCGTTTCCAGCATCCGGGGATGCACATAATAACTCTGGAAGGCAATGTGATTATAATGCCGGATGAAATTAGGTTCAGAGGTAAGCATTTCCATCAGGAAATTCTCGTGGCGGAAAGGGGATCCGAGCTCGAGGTCGATCAGTGCATCCACGCAGCTGGCCTCGATGGATCTTTTATTCTCGGCATAGGCCTGGTATTGGGAAAGGGTGAGATCGTGAGAACCACCAAGAATGATAACCGTTTTCCCGTCATTGATGAGCTCGTGCAATACGGTTTTCAGAGCTGCATAGGAATCGGTGAACAGGGAGCCTTCACGGATGTTCCCGATATCCGCCATTTTGATATCCTGGTGCCAGTAAAAAAGCGAATAAAAATGACGGCGGATCACATTGGGTGCTTTACTGTGACCGTGGATCAACCCGCTACCCCTCTGTTCACCGCATCCAAGCAGTACGATCTGCACCTCGTCGAGATCGGGAAAACTTTCATCATAGATCCCGATCGCGCGTCCTACCTGCCCTTCCCGGTAACCCTCGTCGTGAGAAATATCCGCCAGGTCCACCGGCTCTAGAAAATCAGCAATGTTCAGGTAATCCGACATCCCTTGCAAGATAATAAAATGGGGAACACCCGCTGGACCTTCATTTATTATCTTTGCCGGCTATGGATGAGCTGCTGAAACAGGTTGAAGATTACAAAAAAGAGGTACTGGCTTTTGAGGCAAAAAACGCCAAACAGGTGGAGGAATTCCGCATCCGTTTCCTGGGTACC
>CAMLEM010000040.1 GCA_946479005.1 uncultured Chitinophagaceae bacterium
TAGTTGTTTCTATGCGTGTCGCTACGTTATTTTGGGTGGGGCTGTTAAATGTTTAGCCGCGTCCGTCGCTCCTCTGCGCCGCTGCGTCCGGCTGTTGGCTGTTGAAGGACCGCGTCCGGCTGTTCACTTTCTCTCGAAATAGTTACTAAAGAAAAACAACTGGTACTCCACCGCGTTCGCCCAATATGCCCATCCGTGATTACCCGGCCGCTCAATATACTCGTGCGGGATCTTTAGTTTCACCATCTTTTCGTGCAGGTCGCGGTTGTTCTTATAAAAAAAATCTTCCGTACCGCAATCGATGATGATCTCCAGGGGCTGGGCCGGTTTTTTCTCCACCACGCCTGTAATGGAATATTTCTTCCAGTTATCCGCATTCTTCAGGGTATCGCCAATTCGTTTGGAAACATCAAACTTGTTTTTCGAGAAAGAGAGATCCACGCCACCGCTCATGCTCCCGCAGGCACCGAAGAACTCGCTATGCCGGAAACCAATGAACAATCCCCCGTGCCCGCCCATGCTCAGCCCGGAGATGGCCCGGCCATTTCGATCCTTGATAGTGGGATATTTTTCATCAATGAAGGCCGGCACTTCCCTGGCGATATAGGTTTCAAATTTCATCGTGGGATCAATGGGACTGTCGAAATACCAGCTGCTATAACCTCCGTCAGGACAAACAATGATCATTTGAAACTGATCGGCATATTCCTTCAGCGCCGGCACTTTTGTGATCCAGTTGTTGTAGGCCCCGCTGTAACCGTGCAACAGGTAAACCACGGGGTATTTTGCATCTTCCTTTACGTCAGGTTTGATCACCACGCAGTTAAAGGATCTGTTCATTGCGGCGCTGGGAATGGAGAGGGTATCCACCGTAGCGGCGAAAGAATGAAAACAGGCTAGCAGAAATGAAAGAAGGACGAAAATTCGCATAGGTTAAAGATAGAAAAACGATGGAACAGGTTGCGCGATCGCGCATCCGCGAAATCTAATAATCCGCATAATCTGGGATCTAGTCTGCTGTTACCCGGATCTTCCCTGTATATACACTATTCGCTTTCAATTTGAAATCGACAGAACGAAAACTGATCCAGGTATGCAGTTCCTTGTCGCGCCAGAATTCAGGGATATTCATCTCTCCGGACAGCCTGGTACGGATGGGTCCATTGAGTTCATAAAAAACATCATTGGTCTCGGGGTTATAGGCCACCAGGATGGAGTGACTCAGGAAGTATTCCTTATCCCGTTCCGTCTCATCCGCCCAGCTAAATTTCAATCCTGTGCCCGTGGATTCTACTTTCGCATTGGTTGCAGGCGGCAATGTACCCCTGGCCACCTGCATCCGTGAAAAATCGACTGAGAGATCAGGGTGCACGCCAACAATGGCATCATTCAGTAAAGCCTTCATCGCAGAGCTGGAGGTAGATTGCCCGATCTCAAATTCAACCGTGAGCTTCAGCAGCTCCCGGAAATCGCGCATTAGCAGCATCGCGTATTTGAATTTCTTCTGGTTGAGGATCTGAGCCGGTGTCGGCTTGTAACGTCCTTTCCAGTGTGGCCTCATTCTCACATAAGGCCTGCCGTTCCAGGTGGCGTGGACCAGGTTGCCGGTCCGGCCGCTGAACTGGGGTTTTCCTAAAAGTTTTGCCATATAGTTGGTTTTTTACTGGTTTTCAAATGATTGCAGGGCTTTCTTATCTACCTCCTACACTCCTTGTCCACTCTTTGTCCTATGCTTGTCCGTGTTAAGATATCACATAATTCTAATATAATTATAAAATATTAGGAGAATAATTCGGTAAAACATTAGAATAGTCGAACTATACTCGAACTATGTTAGTATAAGGTACGGACTATGTGGCCTTTACACACGGAGAAGTACCGGAGATAGTGTGGAAAAGGAGTGGAGATCGAAGTAACCGTCTTGTCGGTATCGTATACGGCTGAAGGTTGACAGAGTCGGAGAAGGTTACTTAGCCCTGGTTGGTGATCTCGTTTTCAGCTTACGGATTTGGGTTCACAAGGGATGTCCATTTGGTATTTGCTGACCCGGGAATTTGGCACAAGAAATTAACGGCCGGAGATGTGACAGGAAATGTGGTGTGGGATGCTAACAATAGATCGCAAATGCCATATATGCCACAGTTATGTTGTTGAAAAAAATTAAGAGCGGATATGTAAGTCCCCCCCAAAAATCCTACAGATTTAAGTTAGGCATTCTTGTTGAATTTAAATACTGTAGCATCCTGAAAAAGTCAAGATTTACCGAGACGCAAAAAGAGTCTGGTGTCAAACATCTCCTTCGTGATCGAATGAAGGCCATTACAATTTAGATCTAAACCGACTGGTTTAATTCCGCCAACAATTCGGCAGCGGCATACACAGGTAGTTGCGGGATCGCTGATTTTCTAAGTTTTCTATCCGAGGAAACAAAATAATCAACCTCTTCCCGGAGAGCCGCGAAATATTGAAGCGCATCTTCGGTATCATCAAAGTTGTTGTTAAGGGCGGTAATTGCGGTGATGTGGTCGCAGTCGATGATCTGAACATCATTGAGCAGTGTCAGAATGATCTGTTTAGTCTGAGTAGCGGTATAATGCTGTGAGGTGAAATAAGCCACGATATGTAGTACGGCCGGGGTGGTATATATCTGGATCTTCCCATCAACTCCCAATTGAATGATGGCAGAAGCTTCCAAATGCCCGGCTCGTTGAAGGGTCAGATCCAGGAATAAATTCGCATCTACAAAGACCTTAGAAGCCATATTTGGTTTTACGGCTTTCGAAGTATGTTTTTTTCAAATCACCATGGGTCAGTTTTCCCTTAGGTTTGGGAAGTTCTTTGAGCAGCTCGATCACCGTTTTTTTATGAGTGGGCCTCGTCAGGCTCTTAAAATATACTTCCACCAATTGGGAAATAGACGTATTGTGTTTTGATGCGTAACGTTTGACCTGTTCGATAAGAACCTGGTCAACCGTAATGTTGAGCCTGTCTTTCATTTTTCAAATATACGCATAAAATTTAATTATGCGCATAATTTTACATATCCCTAAAACCCCTTCTTCTCCCTCGCCCTCTGCATCGGGTTATTCCCCGGGCTCTGCCCCCTGGTCGCATCCACACGATTTTTGAATATCGTAAATCTTGAAGGAGCGGGCATCGTGTTCCAGCTGTTGTTGGACTCATTGATGTCCGCTGTTTCTTTCATCGGATCGATGCGGATGAAAGCCACTTCCTTGCTCTTCATAAAGGTCTTGACCACGCGGTTCTCATTGTGGCGCCAGACCTGGGCGGGGATCTTTTCGATCTCTTTCGTGCCATCGGCATAGTTCCATTCAATGATGATCGGCATCACCAGGCCGCCTTTATTGCTGAACGTGAGTTCATACAACATCCGGTTCGCGTATTTCGCTTTCTGGCTTTCATCCAGGGGGTCCGGGCTGCTCTGAGGAATGGTAATTGCATATTTCGTGGTGTCGATGGGTTCAAAACCCCTCGCATATCTCCAGTAAAAATCGCGAAGCGTGGTATCCCGGTCGGTTTCAAAAACAATATCCTTGTCTTCCTTATTGCGGATCTTCGAAATATCTTCAAAGGCATTTACCTGGGGTTTATCCACTGAAGCATTTACAACGGTTTGCGGATTGACCGGGGGTTGCGCATTGATGTCCACTTTCGCAGATCTTACGGAATCCAGGGAGATATCACACACCTCCGTGCCGTAAAACCATCCTCGCCAGAACCAGTCCAGGTCTTCGCCGCTGGCATCTTCCATCGTTCGGAAGAAATCAGCCGGTTCGGGATGCTTGAAAGCCCAGCGACGCGCGTATTCTTTGAAAGCATAGTCAAAAAGCTCCCGTCCCATAATGGTTTCCCTCAGGATGTTCAACCCGGTGGCCGGCTTGGAGTAAGCATTCGGACCAAACATGATAATATTTTCACTGTTCGACATAATGGGTTCCAGCTGGTCTTTGGGTAATTTCATATAGTCCACGATGGAATTCGCAGGTCCGCGCCGGCTGGGAAATTTATTGTCCCAGAGCTCCTCCGCGAGATATTCCACAAAGGTGTTCAGTCCTTCATCCATCCAGGTCCACTGGCGTTCATCGCTGTTGATGATCATCGGGAAGAAATTATGGCCCACCTCGTGGATGATCACGCCGAGCATCCCATTCTTCGTTTGCTCGCTATAGGAACCATCGGGCGCTGTTCTTCCGAAATTGAAACAGATCATCGGGTATTCCATACCGTTACTCGCTTCCACGCTCTGCGCCACGGGATAGGGATATGGGATCGTGAAATCAGAATAGGTCTTGATCGTATGGGCCACGGCCTTGGTAGAGTAGGGGCGGTAGAGTCCATAGGCTTCTTTGCCGTAGAAGCTCATACACATCACTTTCTTTCCTTCTACGGTGACGGGCATCGCGTCCCACACGAATTTCCGGGAACTGGTCCAGGCAAAATCCCTCACATTATCCGCCTTGAATATCCAGGTCTTCTTTTTTGTACTCTTCAGTTTTTCCGCAGCCTTCGCTTCTGCCAGGGTAACGATCTCTACCGGTTCCTTGCTCGTCTGCGCCTTTTTCCAGCGGGCCATTTGTACCGGTGACAGGTTCACCGCATAATTCAGACATTCTCCGGTAGCTCCCACCACGTGATCGGCTGGTACCGTCATTTGTACTTTGAAGTTGCCAAAGGTCAGCGCGAACTCACCACGGCCCGTGAACTGGTGATTCTGCCAGCCCTGGAAATCACTGTACACGCAAAGACGGGGATACCATTGCGCGACAGTAAATAAAAAGTTGCCATCATTCGGAAAGAATTCAAATCCACCTCTTCCTCCACGACTGACCCTGTCGGAAAGATTGTAGTTCCAGTCCACCTTAAATTGAAAACGCTGACCCGGTTTGAGTGTGGCGGGAAGTTCCACGCGCATCATCGTTTTGTTGATGGTGTATTTTAATGCCCTGCCATTGATGTCGGTGAGTTTGGTGATCTTGTGTCCCATTCCATTGTCACCCTGGTTCTCTTCCATCCTTTGCACCTGCAGGTCCGTGAGGTTGCGGTTCATCGGGTTGCTGGTCTGGTAATTGGCGTTGTTGACACTGCTGTGCTGGTTCTCGTCGAGCTGGAGCCAGAGATATCTAAGTTCATTGGGGGAATTGTTGTAATAGGTGATGGTTTCGGAACCCTTCAGCCATTGTTTATTTTCATCAAGTTCGCATTTGATATCGTAATCGCAGCGTTGTTGCCAGTACTTTGGACCGGGGGCGCCGCTGGCGGTGCGGTATTCGTTTGGAGTCGGTAAGATGCTGCCCAACTGTTCAAACTTATTACCGTGATTGCTATTGGGGTTGTTCTGGATGTTTTGAGCGCCTGCCAGGAATATGGAGAAGGAAAACAGGGTGAGGAGGAGTGTTTTCATAATGCTAAAGATTTCGAAATTCAAAGGTAAAGACAATTATTTAGAGAGGAACAGCGGAACAGCCAACAGCCGGACGCGGCGGCGCAGCGGTGCAGCGAACACGGCTGTTGGATATTTCGCCGCGTCCGCCGTTCCTCCGCGCCGCCGCGTCCGGCTGTTGGCTGTTTGGCTGTTCCTTAAAACCCTTTCTTCTGCTCCGCCTTCTGCATCGGGTTGATGCCCGGAGCCTGCTGAACATTCTGCTTCATCTTAAAGAGCTTGAATTTGCTGGGTTCCTTGATCTCACCCACTTTATTATTTGATTCATCGATATCAGCGGTCTCTTTGTAAGGATCCAGTTTGATGGAAGCCACTTCCTTGTCTTTTAAGAATGTTTTGATCACATTCTTTTCATTTTTCCTCCAAACCTGGGCAGGTATCCTTTCGATCTCTTTGCTGCCGTCTTTATAAGTCCACTCGATGATGATGGGCATTACCAGTCCGCCCTTATTGGTGAAGTAAAGCTCATACATATGTTTATTGCCATATTTTGCTTTTCCTTCCGCGTCAAGTTGCTCGGTTTGAGGTTTGAAGGTTACCGGGTATTTCGTGGAATCCCAGGGTTCAATGCCCCGGTCATAACGGTAATAAAAATCCTGGAGCGCGGTATCCTTGTCCACAGGAAATGCGATGTTCTTGTCAGTCCTGTTGCGGATCTTGCTCAGGTCTTCGAACGCATTCACACTCGGCTTGGGAAGCGCTTGCATGATCACGGTATCTTTCGTGAGGTTTGGAACAGCCGCAACGTCCGGCACAGCATACTTCACGGAATCCAGCGCGATGTCAACTGCATCCGTCGTATAGAACCATCCTCTCCAGAACCAGTCAAGGTCCTCACCGGTTGCATCTTCGATCGTACGGAAGAAATCCGCGGGTGTGGGAGATTTGAACATCCAGCGTCTTGCATAGGTTCTGAAAGCCTCGTCAAAAAGTTCGCGGCCCACAATGGTTTCCCTTAAGATATTCAAACCGGTGGCCACTTTGTCGTACTGGTTGGCTCCGAAATTGTTGATGTTCTCCGAATTAGTCATAATCGGTTCCAACTGGTCCTTTGGAAGTTTCATGTAATTGGTGATGGTCCAGGGAGCTCCTTCCGTGGAAGGGAATTTATTATCCCATAATTCCTGGGTGAGGTATTGCAGGTAGGAATTCAATCCTTCATCCATCCAGGTCCACTGGCGCTCATCGCTGTTCACGATCATCGGGAAGAAGGTATGTCCTACCTCGTGGATGATCACGAGAATGGCCGCGTTTTTCGCGCCTTCAGAATATGATCCGTCAGGGAGCGCCCTGCCGGGATTAAATGAGATCATCGGGTATTCCATTCCCTGGTTTCCTTCAACGCTGATGGCAACCGGGTAAGGGTAGGGGAAGGAGAAACTGGAATAAGTTTTCAGGGTATGATCAACCACCTTGGTTGAGTACTTACTGTAAATGGGATACGCTTCTTTCGCATAATAGCTCATACTCATCACTTTCTTTCCATTGATCATCGTGGGCATCGCGTCCCAAACAAAGCGGCGGGAGCTGGTCCAGGCGAAATCGCGTACGTTATCGGCTTTATAGATCCATGTCTTTTTCTTAGTGCTTTTTGATTTGGAAGCGTTCAGTGCTTCATCGAGCGTTACGATCTGCAAAGGTTCCTTCGCTGTTTGCGACTTTTTCCAGCGGGCAGCCTGGGTAGGAGTCAGGGTCTGCGCATAATTCTGGCATTCTCCTGTTGCCCCTACAATATGGTCGGCGGGCACGGTCATCTGCACTTTGAAGTTTCCAAAGCTCAGGGTGAACTCTCCTCTCCCGGTGAACTGGTGATTCTGCCAGCCCCGGTCGTCGCTATAGCGGCAAAGGCGGGGATACCACTGGGTGATCGTGTAGTTATTGTTTCCATCAGGGAAGGATTCATAACCCCCGCGCGCGCCCTGGAAGCGAAAGAAATTTCCGCGATCGGCAAGCTTGTAATTCCAGCTCAGGTTGAACACGAATTTCTGGCCGGGTTTCAGGGGAACAGGCAGGTCAAGCTTCATCATCGTTTTATTGATGGTGTACTTCAGCGGCTTCCCTGTAGCATCTGTGAGTTTGGTAATATTGAAGCCATAACCATTATCCGTTTTCGCTTCATCCATCCTGTCGAGGATCACATCCGTGGTTTGAGTGGGCATCTTGTTCTGGGTCTGGTAATTCGCGTTGTTCACGGTGCTGTGCTGATTCTCATCGAGCTGCAGCCATAGATAGGGCAGCACGTCGGGAGAATTATTGTAATAAGTTACTGTCTCCGTTCCGGAGAGTATGTTCTTCACTTCATCAAGCTCACACTTGATGTCATAATCCACCCGCTGCTGCCAGTATTTCACCCCCGGAGCCCCGCTGGCGGTGCGGTATTCATTCGGCGTGGGGAGCATCACGTCGAGTTGCTCAAATTTATTAGCGTGATTGCTTCCGGGATTGCTTTGCTGGGCAAAGACCACCGCGGTAATGGAAAGCATCATCACGAAGAGAAAGTAGCGTTTCATTGTATTCTGTTGTTTATTGTGATTTGTTTTTATTAAAATGGAATCCGGTCCAATGTCATTTTCAATGAGAGCCCAAATACAGCGGCCGATAAAAAGATCACCCAGTCCCTTCGATTCACCTTCAGCACATTCACTACCAGGTAAGCCAGGAAAAGCAAAACGACCACCGCCACGATCTGGCCGGCCTCAAGTCCCACGTTAAACCCGAACAGGCTCCAGCCCAGGTTCTGGTCATCCGCCAGGATGAACCTAATCGAATTGGCGAATCCCATTCCGTGAACCAGCCCGAATACCAGGGCCAGTCCATAGTTGATCCGGATGGAACGCGTGGTAAATTTCTTCTGGAACAGGTTACTCAATGCTGTTATGACGATGGTACAGGGGATCAGGAACTCCACCCATTTGGAGTCGAACCGGATCACATCAAAAACACTCAATGCAAGTGTCAGGGAATGCCCGATGGTGAACGCGGTGACCAGGATCAGCACCTGTTTCCAGTCTTTCCAAAGGTAGATGGCTGCCAGCGCCGCAATGAACAGCTGGTGGTCCAGCGCATCCGCACTGATGATATGTTCCCAGCCTAAACCAAAATAAAATCCGAAATCCTGCATCGATGATGGAATAAAAACCGTCCTTTGAAATAACCGGTCAAAAAATTTAACAGTCCGGCCTCAATTTACAGCAGAGATTTGTATTTAATAAAACCAATGTTTCCAATGGCAGCATCCTTCTATAAATGGTTATTGATCCCTTTGCTGGCCCTTGTTTCTGCATCATTTACGAAGAATGTCGCACATCCTTTTCACGTAAGCGTGACCGAGATCAATCACAATGCTACCGACAAAACCCTGGAAGTGATGTGCAAGATCTTCACCGACGATTTTGAAAGAGCGCTGGCACAGAAATTCAATACAAAGGTTGACCTGGGAAAAGCGGAGATGCACCAGGCAATGGATTCTCTCATCAAAAAATACCTGGCTGCCGCAGTTCAGATCAAACCTTCCGGCAAAATGGCTTCGGTGAACTACCTGGGGTATGAACTGGACAAGGAAGCGGCCTATTGCTATTTTGAGATCTCTAACGTACCGGCGCTGGCCAAACTGGATGTGGTGAATATCATCCTGTATGATCTCTTTGATGACCAGATGAACATCATCCACGTAACGTCCGCGGGCAAAAGGAAAAGCGATAAGGTGAACTACCCGGCCAGGGACCTGAGCTTTTCGTTTTGATCACCTGTTCATATTCTCTTCGATCTCTTCACTGATCGCCACAAGCACTTTATCGATCCTGTGACCGTCCATATCCATCACCTCGATACGGAACCCTCTCCACTCCATTTTATCACCGGGTTGCGGGATTCTCTCCAGGTGATGTAAGATGAAACCTGCCAGGGTATCGAAATCGTGTTCCCCTTCATTCATCCAGGCTGTTTTTTCGAAATGCGTAAGGAAATTATAGAAGGGGATCTGTCCGTCCACCAGGAACGTGCCGTCATCCCTTTTGCGGATCTCGTATTCGGGGATGTCGGGTTGCGACATATCGCCCACGATCGCTTCCAGGATGTCATTCATCGTGATCAGCCCGAGTACCGTTCCATATTCATCTACGATAAAACAGGAATGGATCCGGGAAAGCCTGAATTTTTCCAGTACCTGGTAAGGCGAGTTGTTCTCGGGGATAAAAACAGCCGGCGCCATCAGGTCCTTGAATTTTACGTGATCGGGACTTACATACAGGTCTTTGATGGAAACCACACCCTTGATGTTGTCGATCTCTCCATCGCAGATCGGGTAGATGGAATGCGGCTCGCTGAGGATCTTTTCCTTGATCTTGTCCTCCGTATCATCGAGGTTGAACCAGATGATATCACTGCGATGGGT
>CAMLEM010000041.1 GCA_946479005.1 uncultured Chitinophagaceae bacterium
AAATCCTTTTTGCCTGGTCACATCCTGGACTTCTCTGAGAACATAAGAAGCGCTGGCCATTATTTTATAAGGAGAGATCAGCCAGTATTTGAATTCTCCGTCACTGCTCAGAAGGTCGTAGGACGACTGGGTGAGCACGCCCTGGTAGGATTCCGTATTGGTAGTAACCGAGGCCGAATACTTGTCGGTCAGCATATAGATGGTGGGGGTATGAATGGCGAGGCCAAGCCGGATGAATTCCTGCGGTTTATAGATCCCCCCGATCTTCAGGTTAACGCCTCCGCCGCTGGTGTTCAGCGTTTCACTGATGGAAGCCGCATCAAATTTGTTGTTCGGATCATCGGTGAGATCCGCTTCCGTGAAAGTGGACTCTCTTTCAAAATTAAGCATCGGAACACCCAGCGTGAAGCCAAAGAACCATTTGTTATTCCTGTTCCCTGCAAATCCGAGGGCCAGCTCGGTGATGCCGCCACGGGTGATCACATCATTCTCCTGGATCACACCTGTGGCAAAGGGCGCACGGGTCTGGAACTGGTAATTACCGGAAGAGCCCCCCGCAATGGTGTCGATCCAATAAGTATTAAATGCGAGGCTGCTACCGAAGGGATAACCTGAGGCCACGGCGTTGGCATCGCCTGTACCACTGATCTCTTCCAGGAACTTATGCGAGTAGGAATTTTGTGTATTGACACCGCGATACAACATATGATTTCCAAAGGAAGCAGTGCGGTTGATGGCCAGGCCGAAAGCAGCACTGTTATTCCCGCTGGTGGGGGCACCGACTACCAGCCCGGTGGTACCGAAAGAAAGATTATTCCTCTTTTCCGATTCATTGTTGTCGTAGTAGTTCGCTTTCACCCGGTTGAGATTGTACCCTGGGCTGATCACAAAATCACCCGTACGATAGAAACCCAGCCCGGCCGGGTTCACGAACAGGGCTGAAAGATCGCCCCCAAGGGAGGTCATCGCTCCACCGATGGCCTGCTGCCGCGCTGTACCGGAAGAAATATTCCAGGAATATCGAAGTGCATCGGCAGGTTCCTGCGAAAAACCAATGAAACAGGACAATAAGCTGCCGGTGATGAAAAATATTTTTTTCATTGTACAATCATTTTTTGATCAGAACGGATGATGAAACTCAAAATCTGCGAACCGGGGCCGAAGAGCCGGAACTGGATGGTTTCGAACTTCCCGAACTTCCGGAACTTCCTGTTGGCTTTACCGTTCCGGAAGAGGAGGAATTGTTCGAACGGAAAATATTCCTCAACCGGCTTCCATTGTCTGTCGACTGGGGGGTGTACCGGGTATTTGAGCCGGCCTGGTTAACCTTTGGATCGCTGTAATTCCGGGTGTTCGAAGTGTTCGGATTGTAAGCGTTGAGATTGAAGGTGCGCGGTTTGGTATAAACGGGCGATTTGATGTTCTTTACGATCACGTAATTGCTGTAGTAAGGATTGTGATACGTATTCCAGTAATTATATGGCGACCAGCTGTTCTGGCAAAAGCAGCAGCCGAGGTAAACATTATACCGGTTGCGGTAATCGCTGTAATACCAGTCGTCCAGGTCGCTCCAGCGGGTGCGGTTCCGCACCTTCATTCGCAGGTAACGATCTTCGTAATACTCATCATTGTACCTGGGTTCGTCCTCTTTCTGCGAATCTACATACTCTTCCCGGTCCTGGACAGGGGAGTAGTAAACATCGTCAGGGGTTTGTCCTGTTTTATAGGCTGTAGTACAGCTTGCGAGCGAGATGATTGAAACCGACAGAAGTAAAATTGTGAGTTTCATAGCCTGGTTTTTAGCGGTTAATGCGAAGTTACTATTTTTGGCCGTCTTCCGGCTTAACACAAACGTTTGCGTTACGAGTACAAATATTTGATCCTTTTTCGGAAAAATTGCGTTCGGGGGTGTTAATGTTTCGCTAATGGATCCTGGATTCCGGGTTTCGGATTCCGGACTGGGGATTTGGAAATTGGGATTTGGGATTTTGAAATTGAATTCTGGAATTTTATAAAACAGTATGAGCAAGGAAATTACAACGCGCGCGGCGGATTATTCGCAATGGTATAATGACCTGGTATTAAAGGGTGAGCTGGCCGATTATTCGGCAGTAAGGGGATGTATGGTGATCAAGCCCTACGGGTTTGCCCTTTGGGAAAATATGCGTGATACACTCGACAGGATGTTCAAGGATACGGGTCACGTGAATGCATATTTCCCTTTATTCATACCCAAGAGTTTTATGAGCCGGGAAGCCGCGCACGTGGAAGGCTTTGCCAAGGAATGCGCCGTGGTAACGCACTACCGCCTGAAGAATGATCCCAACGGAGGAGGGGTGGTGGTAGATCCGGAAGCGAAGCTCGAAGAGGAGCTCATCATTCGCCCTACATCGGAAACGATCATCTGGAATACCTATAAGGACTGGATTCAGTCCTATCGTGATCTTCCCCTGCTGATCAACCAGTGGGCGAACGTGGTCCGATGGGAGATGAGAACAAGGTTGTTCCTGAGGACCGCGGAGTTTTTATGGCAGGAAGGTCATACGGCGCACGCCACCCGCGAGGAAGCCGTTGAGGAAACCGAAAGAATGCTCGAAGTGTACGCGCGCTTCGCGGAGGAATATATGGCGATGCCCGTGATACGGGGCGTGAAAACAGAGAGTGAAAGGTTTGCGGGGGCGGAGAACACCTATTGCATAGAGGCGCTGATGCAGGACGGGAAAGCCCTGCAGGCAGGCACTTCTCATTTCCTGGCACAGAATTTCGCCAAAGCATTCGAAGTGAAATTCCTGAATAAGGAAAACCAGCAGGAATATGTGTGGGCGACCAGCTGGGGGGTGAGTACCCGGCTTGTCGGGGCGCTGGTGATGGCGCACGGCGATGACAAAGGGTTGATCATTCCGCCGAGGCTGGCCCCATTGCAGGTGGTGATCGTTCCCATCTACAAAGGCGATGAACAAAAAGCGCAGATCAATGCGAAAGTGAAGGAAGTGATGACCCGGTTAAAAGCAGCGGGCATCCGGGTAAAATACGACGATAACGACAATGCCCGGCCGGGATGGAAGTTCGCGGAATATGAAATGAAAGGCGTGCCTGTGCGACTGGCACTTGGTGCACGTGACCTGGAAAAGAATATCATTGAGGTGGCCCGGCGCGACAGCCAGGAAAAATCACAGGTATCCCTGGATGACATTACGGAGTATGTAACCAAACTCCTGGAGGAGATCCAGCAATCCCTTTTCGATAAGGCGCTGAAATACCGCGATGCACATATTACAAATTGCGATCGTTGGGATGAATTCGAGAAGCTTCTGGATGAAAAAGGGGGGTTCATCAGTGCGCATTGGGATGGTACGGCCGAGACGGAAGCAGCCATCAAGGAAAAAACAAAAGCTACCGTGCGTTGCATTCCCCTGAACAATAAACAGGAGGAGGGAAAATGCATCCTCACAGGCAAGGCTTCGAAGCAAAGAGTGCTGTTCGCGAGGGCATATTAATGAATGAAAAAAGATTTGCCAGCCAATGAACGCGGGAGTACATTTATACCCAACCAAAATCAAAACTTACAATGGAATCAAACCAAAACTCTTCCCTGTTCCAGTTGAACCTCGATGCGCAAAATAGCTACACGCTTCGCAGTGCCGCATCCTGGGCAAGGGTACTGGGCGTGGCAACGATGATCATGGGCATCCTCTTCATTATTTTCGGCATCATCGCACAGCAGACCATCAGCAGAGCGGGTTTGGACTATGGCGACAGTGGGATGAGCAGTTCGGCCCTGGGGAACCTTGGGCTTGTGATGTATGTGCTGATGGGGCTTGTGTTCATCATCAGCGCTGTTTTCGCATTGAATGCGGGTAATAAGATCAATGCGGGCCTGAAGAATAACGACCAGGCTACACTGAATGCAGGTTTCGCCGGCGCCCGGAATTTCTTCGCACTTTGGGCCATCCTGACGATCCTTTCACTCATTCTCCTGCTGATATCGTTGCTGACAATGCTGGGGCAATAAGCATTTTTTTTACCGGCCCTCACGCGGCGGCGCAACGTTTCGGCGTGCAGGTAAGACCTGTTGCGAGTGTTGCTACTTTGCGTCGTTGCGTGAAAGGCTGTTGGCTGGTAAACGGCTCTTCTATTTCGTCGACAGATAATTATAATCTTTCAGCAAAACATCCAAAAACTCGAGGGGCGGAAGCTGAGTTTGTATTTGCAGGTGCGTGATGATCTTGGTAGCCGCTGTTTCTGCCATTGAATGATCTCCTCTCCGGCGGGCAGACTCGTAAATGCTTTTGATCGCGTTGATATCCTTATCGCTCAGCTGCATGATCTGCGGGTAAGATGGAACATAGTTATCTGCCACGGGTACAAACACCGTATCATCAATGCTTCCCCTGGTATTCGTTCGGATCAGGATGGTCCGGGCCAATATGTCCCCTATGCGCTGCCCTTTTTTAGAAGAAACCACAAGCACGATATCCGTAATAAGAAATGCCAGGGCGGAGATCACGATAAAACTCGATTCGGCATCCCTGAAAAGGTTAGGAGAGCTGATGAGAAGGATGAGGATGACGGCGATCCAGAGATCCGAGACGCGGAGAAGCCACCGGATCAGGAACTGGCTGATGCTGGGCCTGCCGCCAATCTCGTTCACCACACGAATGCCCAGTATTTTTTTCCCGATGCTTTGCCCGTTCATCGTGACCTCCATAATGAGATGATAACAGAAGAAAGGGACAAGGAAGAGCATCGTGAGACCATAGCTGTCCCACCCTGAAAGGTTCGTGGAATTCAGTATTTCGAACACAATGCGCAAATAGAAATATTCGAGGATCATATCGATCAACAGGGCGAAGAACCGCCGGTAGAATTCCGGGATCTCGAATTCTATCTCGATATTAAAATTTGTTGGTATTCTAAGAATGGCCATCGGGAGATCTGCGAAAAGCAAAATACGGATAAGTTCTTATCGTAAAAGCAATTAATTTACACCCAAAGACCTGTCTTTTTGAGAGAAGCGCTTTTCATAAAGAAAAACAAGGATCGCTGGCTTAGGGCGCAGCACGAACCTTCGAATGACCCGGATGAAATGGCTGCCGATTTTACGCAGCTCGTGGATGATCTCGCCTACGCAAAAACATTTTACCCTTCCGGGAAAGTGACCGCATACATCAATTCACAGGCCTCCCGGATCTACCTTGATATTTACAGGAACCGGAAAGAAGAAACCAACAAGCTCTGGTACTTCTGGAAGTTCGAATTACCCCTGCTGATCCGCAGGCATCACCGGGTGCTGCTTTTTACCTTTCTTTTCTTTCTCGTGTTTTTTTCCATTGGGTTCTTCACGGCCCAGAAAGATGAGGCGATCCCTGCCAGTATCCTCGGGGAGGGATATGTGCAGATGACACAGGAGAATATCGATAATGGGAATCCTTTTGGCGTTTACGAAGGCGGCAATGCCTTTATGAGCTGGATCGCGCTGATGATCCATAATATGCGGGTGGACTTCCTGGTTTTTGTATCCGGTATTTTCTGCGGGGTCCCCGCCCTGTTCATAGAGGCGAAGAACGCAGTGATGGTGGGCGTATTCGACCAGTTCTTTTCCGCCAGGGGTCTGGGCGTTGATTTCTGGCTGGTGGTATTCGTTCACGGCACCATTGAAATGACGGCGCTGATCCTGTCCACCGCCGCCGGGCTGATCCTTGGTAAAAGCTTTCTCTTCCCGGGCACCCTTCGCCGGATCGATGCTTTTAAACAGGGTGCGAAGGATGGGGTGAAAATAATGGTGGGCGTGGTACCACTCACGGCACTTGCCGCTTTTTTTGAAGGATTCATTACGAGGCTATATAACGATATTTCGATACTCACCACGCTCGTGTTCGGGCTTTCTGTGCTCTTCATGATCTGGTATTTCATCATCTGGCCGATCCGCCTGGCAAGGCGAAGCGCTGCGCCATTAATCGAGGAGGAAGTATGACCCGATCTATTTCATTCAAACACCTGCTCCTCATTGCGGTGTTATTGGCTTTTCCGCAATCCTCCCTCCGGGCCCAGGCCAGCGACACTGTAGGAACAGAAGAAAAACTCGTGATCGTGGATGAACGGGATGATGACAGTGACGGAACTGAAGATGAAGAAAAGGATTATTATTTCATTTATAAGGGGTATGGAACAGAAATGCCTCCACCCGACAGGAGGAAGGTCCCGGTTGAAAAGCTGGACCAGATGCGTAAGGGAAAGGGAATGTGGTACGTGAATGTGGAGCCTGAGAAACCCAGGGAACCGGGGAAAACAGAGAAGCGTGGCAACTATACGCCGCTCACGGAGAGAACCTGGTTCCAAACCCTTTTATGGGTATTGATCATTGGAGGATTCGGAACCTTCCTGGCCATCTATCTTACCGGTGACAGGGTGGGTCTTTTCCGGCGAGCCGCTCGCGGAGTAGGGGCGGGTCTGCCCGATACAATGCCTGAAGACATTTTTGCCATTCATTATGACCAGGAGATAGAAAAGGCGGAACGAAACAGAAATTACCGTGCTGCGGTCCGGCTTCATTTCTTAAAGACCCTGAAGAATTTTGCAGACAGCGGGATCATCAGCTATAACGAAGGCAAGACCAATTTTGATTACCTCGTGGAATTGCATCCTACCGCGTATTATGAAAAATTTTTCCGGGTTACCCGGGCTTATGAATTCACCTGGTATGGTAAGTTTCCGCTGGAAGAGACGGCGTATGGCCAGGTAAAGCAGGATTTTGATAACCTGAACAGGATGATCCATTGAAGAAGCTCTTACCATACATACTTGCTGCGGTACTGGGCAGCGCCATCCTCACTCTTTTTCTTTCTGCGCAAAGGAAGAAAAACAAGATCCTGGATGAGCGCTTCAGCCTGAAAAAAACTGACAGGATCCCTTATGGAAGCTGGGTTGCTTATAATGTGCTTCCTGATCTCTTCCCCGGGGCCAGTATTTCGACCAATCGGCACGAACCGGGTTATTGGGATTCGCTTTCAAATTATGAAGAAAAGCAGGTACTGATCATTCTTACGGCAAGATTTGATGCGGACAAATCCGAACTGGAGCGTATGATGAAGTTCGTGGAAAATGGGAATCACGTATTGATCAGCGCCCAGTACATCTCATCCGCTGCCGACAGGTTTTTCGGGTGTTACAGCAGCTCACTCAATATGATGCTGATGAACATCAAAGAGCTCCAGGCGGGAATGAAGATCAAATTGACGGCACCCCTCTTTGATTCCACGCGTATCTATGGATACCCGGGGCGTGGCTTCGAATCCTATTTTTCCAGCTTCGATACACTTACCACAGAGGTCCTGGGGCGAGATGCCAGCGGCAGGAGCAATTTTATCAGGCTGCGGGCGGGCAAGGGAGCAGTGTACCTTCACCTGGAACCATTTGCTTTCACGAATTTCTTCCTCCTGCATAAAAACAACATTGAATATTATGAGAACCTGGTGTCACTGCTTCCCAGGGATGCAGGGACAGTTGTTTGGGATGAGTATTATCTCACCCGGCGCTATGATCACCCTGATAGCGAAAAGAAGAACTGGTTCACCGTGCTGATGAATATGAAGAACGAGGATGGAAGGCATTCCTTCCGGGCTGCCTTTCTTCTACTCATCGCTTTGTTACTGGTATATGTTTTTATGGAGATGAGGCGCAAGCAGCGGTACATCCCCTTTTTCTCCCGGCCGAAAAACGATTCGCTTGATTTTGTGAAAACGATCGGCCGGCTTTATTACGACAAGGGAGATCATAAGAACCTCGCCAGGAAAATGTCATCGTATTTTCTCGAACACGTGAGGAACAAGTATAAAATGTCCACCGCAGACCTGGATGATACATTTTCCCTGAATCTCGCGTACAAGACCGGGATCCGCGAACCGGAGATCGGGGACCTCATCGCATCGCTGAAGCAGGTCGAGCGATCACCGGAAATCTCGCCGCAATTCCTGATGAACTTTCACAGGCAACTTCAATCCTTTTATCAACAAGCATAAACTTAACAATGGAAGAAGAACAGATTTTTCAGCCACGCACAGATCTCACCGAACTCAGTGAGGCCGTTATGGGGATCCGCACCGAGATCAGGAAGATCATTGTAGGACAGGATGAAATGGTCAGGCTTATCATCGCGGCCCTGCTTGCGGACGGTCACGTTCTGATCGAAGGCGTGCCGGGTGTGGCAAAAACCCTTACTGCGAAGCTCGTGGCACGTGCCGTGGACGCGGGGTTTTCAAGGATCCAGTTTACACCCGACCTGATGCCCTCCGATGTGCTCGGTACGCCCGTATTCAATCCCCGGGAGGCCAGCTTTGAATTGAAGAAAGGGCCGGTGTTCAGTAATATTATTCTGGTGGATGAGATCAACCGTGCCCCGGCGAAAACGCAATCGGCGCTACTGGAGATAATGGAAGAAAGACAGGCCACGATAGATGGACGGACCTATCCAATGGCTTCTCCATTTATGGTGCTGGCCACCCAGAACCCAGTGGAGCAGGAAGGTACCTACCGCCTGCCTGAAGCGCAACTGGATCGTTTTCTTTTCAAGATCGTGGTGCCCTATCCAACGGAATCCGAAGAGGTGCAAATCCTCACGCAGTTTCACAATATGGCGAACAACAGCCCGCTTGACCTGATCCGTCCCGCGCTGAAAGGCGAGCAGGTTCGAAAGCTGAGGGAACAGATCAAAACGCTGGTCATCGAAGAAAAATTACTGCAGTTCATTGGACGACTCATACACCAGACCCGCAATCACAAATCGATCTACCTCGGCGCCTCCCCGCGAGCTTCCCTGGCCGTAATGAACGCCTCGAAGGCAGTTGCGGCGATGCAGGGGCGTGATTTTGTTACACCCGAGGATATCATCTCCGTGGTGCCGCCGGTTCTCAGGCACAGGATCATTCTTGCACCGGATAAGGAAATGGAGGGGATTTCCGAAGATGAGGTGATCCGGCAGATCCTCCAGGGAATGGATGTACCCAGGTAATTAAATCAGGTGTGAGAACTTTTTTTATAAATAATATCGTCTATTACATTGCCGGGGTGGCTTCCATCCTTTTCGTGGCCAGTTATTTTTACCCGGGTTTGTTTCGTGTGGGAACGGTGGTGCTGCTGCTTTTGCTGATGGCCCTGGCGACAGACAGCATCCTGCTCTTCTCCCGGAGAAAAGCGTTCGAGGCCCGGAGAGTGGTGGCAGAAAGATTGAGCATCGGCGATCCCAACCCGGTAGTGCTCTCGCTGCAAAATCATTATGTGTTCCCCGTTCGTGTGGGTATCATTGACGAGCTGCCTTACCAGTTCCAGGAAAGAAAATGGTTGCGGAAAGAACAGGTGCCCGGCAGCTCTGCCAGGGAGATCATCTATTACTTGCACCCCTTGGCGCGGGGCGAGTATTCGTTTGGCGCGATCAACGTTTTCGTACACGGTCCCCTGCAGCTCGTGAAACGCCGTTATATTTTTCCCGCGAATGAAGTGGTGAAAGTGTACCCTTCTTACATCCAGATGCGACGCTACCAATTGCTTGCTGCCACAAATAAACTCCAGGATGCAGGCGTGAAGAAGATCCGGCGGATCGGTCATAGTATGGAATTCGAGCAGATCAAGGATTATGTGCGCGGGGATGATTACCGCACCATCAACTGGAAGGCCACGGCCC
>CAMLEM010000042.1 GCA_946479005.1 uncultured Chitinophagaceae bacterium
TGAAATTCCGGACCTTTGCACCCTCAAAAAAAAGCGAATGATAGCAGTCCGTGATCTGAAGCTTGCTTATGGCAAGCGGGTATTGTTTGAAGAGGTGAACCTGAATTTCACCAAGGGGAACTGCTATGGTGTGATAGGTGCCAATGGTGCCGGGAAGAGCACTTTCCTGAAGATCCTGGCGGGCGAGATCGAACCCAATAAAGGGAGTGTGGAGATCACGCCGGGCGAAAGAATGGCCGTGCTGAAGCAGAATCATTTCCAGTTTGATAACGAGACAGTGATCAATACGGTAATGATGGGACATACACGGCTCTGGAAAATAGCCAAGGAAAGGGAGACCATCTATGCCCTGGCTGATTTCACTGAGGAAGACGGTATGCGGGCCGCCGAACTGGAAGGCGAGTTCGGTGAAATCGGTGGGTATACGGCAGATAGTGATGCAGCCACCCTGCTCAGTGAATTGGGTGTGAAAGAAGAATTTCACCAGATGCTGATGAAGGACATCCCGGCCAATTTTAAGGTGAGAGTGCTCCTTGCGCAGGCCCTGTTCGGGAATCCCGACATTCTCCTGCTGGATGAGCCGACGAACGGGCTGGATATTGAGACCATTGGGTGGCTGGAGAATTTCCTGGCTGATTATGAGAATATCGTGCTCGTTGTGAGCCACGACCGTCACTTTCTCGACGCTGTTTGCACACACGTAGCCGATGTGGACCGGCAGAAGATCAAGATATTCACGGGTAACTATACTTTCTGGTATGAATCTTCCCAACTGATGGCCCGCCAGGTCAATGACAAGAACAAGAAAGTGGAGGAGAAGAGGCAGGCCCTCATTGATTTTATCGCCCGCTTCAGCGCCAATGCTTCAAAAAGCAGGCAGGCCACGTCACGAAAAAAGGCACTTGAAAAGCTGACCATTGAAGAGATCGAGCCCAGCTACAGGAAGTATCCCGGTATCATCTTTCAGCCTCTCCGGGAAGTGGGGAACCAGATCCTGAATGTGGAGAAGCTAAATAAAAGCATAGAAGGACGGGTATTATTCAAGGATGTGACCTTCACAGTGAACAAGGGCGACAAGATCGGCCTGGTTAGCAGGGACCCGCTTGCCATAACCAGCTTTTTCAGGATCATTACTGCGGAAATGCTGGCTGATTCGGGTTCTTATGAATGGGGGAGCACGGTTACGCACGCTTACCTTCCCCAGGAAAATGCAGAATATTTTGATAAGGAACTGAACCTGATGGACTGGCTGCGCCAATATGTGCCCTCGCACGTGACTGATGTGGACGAACCTTTCCTGCGGGGTTTCCTGGGTAAGATGCTCTTCAGCGGGGATGATGTGGTAAAAAAGACGAACGTGTTAAGCGGGGGGGAAAAGGTACGCTGTATGATCAGCCGGATGATGCTGCAAAACCCGAATGTGATCCTGCTCGATCAACCCACTAACCACCTGGACCTCGAGAGCATTCAAAGTTTCAACGAGCAATGCGTCGATTATAAAGGCATTGTGCTGATCACAAGCCACGACCATACCTTTATGCAGACGGTCTGCAACCGTATCATCGAGATCACACCCAGGGGGATCATCGACCGGTTGATGGAATTCGATGAATACCTATCTGATGAACGCGTAAAGGCCCTGAAAGAGGAAATGTATTCCTGAAGAAAAAAGTAGTTTTCCGTATTGCAGGAAATCGATGCGTGGATTATTTTAGCGGGGTAAATGGGTTAAAATCCATACCTCCCTACCTGTTAATCCAGCCGGGAAAAATTCTTATCCGGACGGTTGGTATTCCGCGAACCGGAATTCAGGTTGAAGCCGTATAATAAGTTCTTAAAGATCCCGGTCATTGATCGGGATTTTTTTATGCTTATCAGGCTGTCCTTACCTCCCGGTACATAATCTCTACGAGGGGTCGTTCCGTAGGTTTAAGGATCTTACTATGACAACTGCAGATCTGCTCCAGCTGGTCCTCCGTACCCTTTTCAAGAAGCTGCCTCGGATAGGCGCAGAGCAGCGAGATGCCCTCTTTTTTGCAATAGAAATTCCATAATTCTTCCAGCCGTTTTGTTCCTTCAAAATTCCCGGATTCTGAAAGAATGGCAACCATTTCTCCAAAGGCTCTTACTTTTCTTCCCACTCCACCCCTGGCTTTTTCCACCTGTGCGGAGATCACGGAGTTGAATTTCTCCGGATCCGGCATCCCTTCTGTCAGGAGTGACTGGAGCGTATCTTCCGCATCAAGAAGAATGAGGCGGTTATCCTCCTTTAAGCTTTCTACCTGTAAAACGTGGTTGATCAGTTTTTCTTCCAAAAGATGGATATGTTCCGGGAAAGCAATGATGATTGCGCTATCCCCGGTATTGATACCGTTTCCAACAAAAGCGGCAAGTGTATCGATAAATGATCCCCTGTCCTCATAAATGTGCATCACGTGTTCACCGGGAGCAATGTCACTCCAGAACTTGTCGGAACTGGACAGGCACCAACCTTGACTTCCGTTCATTTTCATTTTATACAATTAATTAATTTTCAATAGGTCGGGTTTAATACGCTTAAAACAAAAAGAAAGCCATTAAGTGAAGGGATCCTCCGTTTGATCAAAGGCCGGAAGGGGAGCGATCAATTTTATATGTTTCTTTACCCTGATCAATGTTTTCGGGCTGGTTTTGCACAGTTGTTGATAATTGGCCTCGCCTCTCTTTAACATTTCATCGAATATCAATGGGGGTGAGTTTAAAGATGTGTGGGTATTATTTTTCACAATACTTATCTTTCTGGTTAATCTTCTCCACCATCCCCGATGCGGAATAGCGCAGCCTTACCTCGTTTATTGGGTTTTAAAGCAGCCACCGCAATCATAATGGGTTCAGTGATCGGTTCGGGTGTTTTTATGAAGCCGGCGGCGATGGCCGCGGAATTGGGTTCACCCACCTGGATGAGCCTGGTATGGGTGATCGCGGGGATCTTTTCCATCGCCGGGGCGCTGATCTATGCCGAACTCGGTGCGATGATGCCCGTGACCGGGGGATTATATGTTTATTTCCGAAAGATGTTCGGTGATTTTTTCGCTTATCTCTATGGCTGGTCCAGCTTCGCTGTGATCAACACTGCCGGCGTGGCCGCCATCGTTTTCGTTTGCGCGGAGTATGCGAATTATTTTCTCCATCTTCCGCGGTTCAGCGCTGCCACTGAAACTTCCCTAGCCCTCGACATTCCGCTGGTGGGCACGCTTTATCCACTGGAAAATATGGGTGTGAAAGGCCTGGCAATCCTGGTCGTGCTGTTGCTAACATTGATGAACTCCCGAAGTTTAAAAGCAAGCAGTGGCTTCCAGGTCATTTCCACTGCACTCAAGATCGCGGTACTTGCCGCCCTCGTAATCGGCATATTCCTTTCCGGCGAAGGATCCGTTTCTCATTTTTTCCAGGCGGCTGACCCAGCCAGGGGAATGGATCTCGCCAGTGGCATCGCCGTTGCGATGACTGGCGCTTTCTTCGCCTACGACGGGTGGGTGAACATCACTTATGTGGCCGGGGAGATCAGGGAGCCGCAATGCACCATCCCGCGAAGCCTGGTGATCGGGGTCACGGGCATAATGATCATTTACGTGTTGGTAAACCAGGCCTATTTGCTGGTGATGCCGGTAGAGGAGATCGCCGGTTCTAAACTGGTAGCAGCTGAAGCCATCGGCAGGGCCTGGGGAGCCAAAGGTGAGGCCATCATTGCGGCAATGATCGTGATCTGTACCCTCGGCGCCATCAATGGAAATGTTATGGCCACTGCAAGGGTATCCTTCGCTATGGCCCGCGACGGATATTTTCCGGGACCTGTCGGAAAAGAAAACCGGCGGGGTGCACCCGGCGGGGCCCTTTGGCTTCACGCGGCCTGGATGAGTGTCCTGGTCATTTCAGGTTCCTTCAATATGCTGGCGAATATGTTTGTTTTTGTAACCTGGCTGGCCTATATGGCAGGGGCTGTGGGGATGATGAAGCTTCGACGGACGATGAAGAATGTTGAACGACCCTTCAAAGCGCCAGGCTATCCCTGGCTTCCTTTGCTATTCATTCTCTTCAGCAGTTTCTATCTCATTATGACGATCGTGAGTGATGTAACGAATTACCTTAACGGCACACAGCCCATCATCAACTCTTTACTGGGATTGATGCTGGCGGGGTTGGGCATCCCTTTGTTCTTTTATTACAGGTCCAGGGATCTCAGGAAGAAATAGTCAGGTAATAGAACAGGGATAACACGGATGAAACGGATTTTCACTGATCTGTTTCCTCAAAGTTTAAAATACTTAACGTTTTCGAACTTTAAGCGGGAAAATCCGCGTAAATCCTTGTCATCCGTATCATCCGTGTTCTATCAACATTCACTACAGCATCTTACCTAAAATTCGTAATCCATATTCCGCTTCTTCATCAAACGGTCTTCCAAAACTAATGCGCATGAAATTGTTGTAATTACAATTCGCTGAAAAGATCTTCCCGGGCACAATGGATATTCCCTGTTTCATCGCTTCTGCCCTGAGTTTGAAAGTGTCGGTCTTTTTTTGAAGCTGGACCCAAAGCACAAATCCACCAGCCGGCCTGGAGATGCGTGTTCCTTTTGGAAAATGATCGATGATGGCCTGGGTATAGCGAAGACATTGCGTGTGCAAAGCGCGCCTGATCTTTTTCAGATGATATTCATAACGTCCATTCTGCAGGAAATGCCTCATCGCCGCCTGGGTAAGGGTAGGAGAGCTGATATTCTGCATCCGCTTCACCTGTTTCACTTCATCGAAGAAACGACCGGGGATGACCCAGCCCACGCGGTAGCCCGGTGCCAGGGATTTTGAAAGAGAGGAGCAGTGCATTACCCATCCTTCCTTATCATAGTATTTGCAGGTACGCGGTCTCTTTTTTCCAAAATACAATTCACCGTAAATATCATCTTCGATCAGCGGGATCTCATACGCGGTTACTAGCTCCACCAATTTTTTCTTATTGTCATCCGGCATACAGGAGCCCAGAGGATTATTGAAATTCGGTGTGGCAATGACCGCTTTAACAGCGTATTTTTTTAATGCCCGCCGGAGGCTGTCGAGATCCATCCCGGTGGTGAGATCGGAAGTGATCTCAACCACCTTCAGGCCCTGGCTTTCCAGTGATTGAAAGATCCCGAAATAATTGGGAGTCTCGACCGCTACGGTATCACCCGCTTTGGTAACCGCTTTGATACAGGAGTTGATCGCTTCCAGGCAACCGTTGGTGATGATCACCTCATCGGGTTTGATCCTTCCTCCCCAGTTAAAACACAGGCGTGCTACCTGTTTCCTGAGCTCAGGCGAGCCCTGTGTCTGTTCATAGCCTACACAGGAATCCGGACTTTCCCGCAGGGCAGCCACCACGGATTTATTGATCTTGGCCAGGGGCAGGAGAGAGGGGTCGGGTACCGCCAGGGCGAAATTGATCACTTTCCTGTGATGGATCGCGATATCGGAGTAAATGGAAGAGATCATTTCCTTCACGCTCACTTCGTGAGAGAATATTTCGGGCTGCCCGGTAGTGGGAAGCGCCGGAAATTTTTTTTGAGAGAACCGTACATAATATCCGGATTTCGGCCGGGATTCGATCAGGCCTTTTCCTTCCAAATGGTAATAGGCCTGGAATGCAGTGCCCATACTGATCCCATATTCATTGCTCAGCACGCGGACGGAAGGAAGCTTATCGCCGATGCGCAATACATCTTCCCCGATCATTTTTTCCAGGCCATTGGCAACTTCAAGGTATAGATGGTCTCCCTGTTTCATATACGAACCGTTTGATGAGCTAAACTAACCACAATGCCGCATTCATCTGATCCATACAAAAATAAAAAATCTGAATCTGTTATAAAACGGGAAATATTTGCAGTTTTGGGTGGATAAATTCAAAAAAATGCCGGATTCAGCATTCTCAAATCTTTAACAATGACAAACGCTTCCTTCATTTCAACGAAACCCACTGCCCATTCAAGGCTTCAGCAAACCGATTTCGATGACCTGGAGTTTGGCAAGTATGTATCCGATCATATGTTCCTCTGCGATTATGATGCGGGTCATCCCCTGTACCCGGGCTGGCAGAACCCGAGGATCCTGCCCTACCAGGACCTGAAACTTGACCCCGCTTCGCTGGCCCTTCATTATGGACAGACTGTATTTGAGGGAATGAAGGCTTTCAGGATGAAGGACGGAAGCATCAATATCTTCAGGATCGATAAGCATTACGAGCGATTCGCGCGTTCGCTTCACCGGATGTGTATGGCCATTCCCCCGAAGGAATTATTCGTGGAGGGATTGAGGCAACTGGTTTCGCTCGACCGGCAATGGGTGCCTTCGCGAGCCGGAGAGGCGCTCTATCTGCGGCCCTTTGTATATGCCAGTGAAGCCCGTTTTGGAGTGAAGATCTCTTCGAAATACAGGTTCCTGATCATCACCGGTCCTGTTCCGGAATTATATGCTTCGCCCATTAAAGTAAAAGTGGAAACCGAGTACGTGCGGGCCGCCAGGGGAGGAACGGGATCAACCAAATGCGGGGGTAATTACGGAGCCGCTTTTTATCCCACGCAACTGGCGAGAGAAGAGGGTTATGACCAGGTTTTATGGACCGATGCCAGCGAGCACGAATACATC
Source organism: uncultured Chitinophagaceae bacterium (assembly GCA_946479005.1). The sequence goes on from CAMLEM010000042.1 coordinate 6,663, forward strand.
GAGGAATCCGGAATGATGAATGCGATGTTCGTGATCGGGGGTAAACTGGTAACCCCGCCCTTATCGGATTCCATCCTCGATGGTGTTACGCGCGATTCGCTCATCAGGCTTGCTAAGGGCATGGGCATCCCTGTGGAAGAAAGGAGTGTTTCATTGCGGGAACTGGAAGAGGCCTTTCACAAAAGAACTTTTACAGAAGCCTTCGGAGCAGGTACCGCCGCGGTTGTGGCGCCCATCAGGGTGATACAAATCCGTGGGATCGATCACGAATTGCCTGTTGGGGGAGACCCGGTTTCACTGATGCTGAAAAGAAAACTTGAGGCGATCCGTAAAGGTGAAGAGGAAGATGTTTACGGGTGGAATATGAAAATATAGCTTTGTTTACCTTTCCGGTATGAATATACTGGTCACCGGGGCTTATGGTAATCTCGGAACTGCGGTAGTAAAAAAGTTCCTGCAACAGGGAGCGGTTGTCACCGGCACCCGCGCGCCGAATGAGCAGGACAGTTTTTTTACGCACCCGCAGTTTTCTTCCTTCGTGATCGATCTTGCTGATGAAAAGGAAACGGCTAATTTCCTCAGGCAGCATTATACCCATACAATTCCTGATGCGGCGGTACTCACCGTTGGCGGTTTCGCTATGGGTGACATAGAAAACACTTCCCTGGCAGCCATTCAAAAAATGATGAGGCTCAATTTTGATACGGCCTTCAATTGCCTCAGGCCTTTATTTACCCGGATGATAGCAAAAGGGAGGGGTCATATATTCGTAGTGGGTGCGCGGCCGGCATTGAGCGCGGAAAAAGGAAGGGGGATGACAGCCTATTCGCTTTCCAAGGCAATGCTCATTCGCCTGGCGGAACTGGCGAATGTAGAAGCAGGAAGCAGCGGGGCCTGGACCACCGTGATCGTTCCGTCGACCATTGATACGCCCCAGAACCGGGCTGCCATGCCGGATGCGGATTTTGACAAATGGGTAAAGCCGGAAACGATCGCTGACCTGGTCTTTGAACATTATTCACAGCGTAAGAGAGAGTTGCTGGTTTTTACGGACTAACGGATGCCCAAATTCCAAATCCGTAACCCGGAATCAATCTGGCTCTTTTTTTGCGTTCCCCTTGGCGATCAAATAAAACAGTATTTATGAAAAAATGGTTTTTAGCGCTTTGTGCAGCATCTTTCTTAATGATCAATGCGGAAGCGCAGATCCTCCGGGCCGGTATCAACCTGGCCAATATCACGCATAATAACGATGGAGACATTGATGATGCCAACACGCTGAGCAGCTTCCAGGTAGGTTTGATCGGCGACTGGAAACTCCTTCCGATGTTGCGCCTGCAACCCGGGGTCATATTTACCGGGAAAGGTTCAAAAACGGAGTTCGGGGAACCTGAGGACGCGACTTTCTCACGTGCCACGACCAATCCTTATTATATTGAGATACCCGTGAACCTTGTATTCAAAACACCTACCGGCCCCGTTAAATTCTTCGTTGGAGCAGGTCCTTATTTGGCCATTGGTGTGGCAGGCAAGCTGGAAAATAAAGGCAAAGTGGCAGGGATCTCTTATGAATATGAGGAGGACATTGAATGGTCTGACGACGATCCCACAACCCTGGATTATGAAGAGGGAGCCGGCTTCGGGATAATGAGGCGTTTCGATTATGGCGCCAACATCACGGCGGGCATTGAATTCACCAAACTTGTGCTGGGACTTAACTATGGGCACGGTCTCGCCAAATTGCAGAGCGGTACGGACAGTGAAGCGGATGATGAGAACAAACACCGGGTGTTCAGCATTACCTTAGGGATAAAGCTTAATTAAGAAATCCCAAATCCGGAATCCAACTTATTTTTGGGCGTATGAACCGCCTGAAGATCGTTAAGTATCTCGCCATTCTCGCAGCCATTGTGATCGTCATTGCCTGTTTTCTTCCCTGGGTCACGGTAGAATCCATCGCGCTTACGATTACCGGGATGGATACCGGGGGTACAAACTTTGGCAAACCGGGATATTTTCACATCGCGATGGCGGCCGTGTTCCTGGTCTTTACTTTCCTTACAAGGATCTGGGCCAAACGGGCCAACCTGTTGGTGGTGGCGCTTAACCTGGCCTGGGCCATCCGGAACTTTATAATGATCGGTGCCTGTTCAGGCGGGGAATGTCCCTCCAGGCAGGCGGGGCTCTGGCTGGTTCTTTTAGCTTCTCTCGTAATGTTTGTCGGGGCACTGTTCCCTGATGTGGAAATGAAAAAGCTCCGTTGATTTTGTTCCCATCCTAACCCGGGTTCGGGATTGAGGCAAAACCCCTACCCGTTAAAGCTCAAAACATTAAACCTGTCTTCCATTTCCCAAATATCCCTATATTTAGCCCCTCAAAGTTTTGTTAAAGCTATTGCTTTGATGACCTGCGATACTCTCTGATAAACCAACCTGATCTGAAAATTCGCACTACTTACTGAACCGGGTCGCCCCAGGGCCTGGTGGCTTTGATTTGTGTTGGATGATCCGGGAAATCTTCCAAACGATCTTTAGTTGTACAGTGGCCGGCTTCCGCCGGAGGATTTGCTGAGTTTCCCGTTGACCCTTTCATTTTAAAACAAACCATTGTTTATGAGACCAACGTACTTGAGGCTGTTCCTGGCCGTACTGATCTTCATCTTTTCCTTTACTTCATTGCAAGCACAGCTCTCGGGTATAAAGACCATCCCGGGGGATTATGCCACCATCGCGGCGGCTGTTACCGACCTGAACTCAGTGGGTGTTGGCGCGGGCGGTGTCACATTCAATGTGGCAGCAGGGCATACAGAGAGTAGCGGGGCGGAGATATTAATTACTGCCACAGGTACGGCAGGAAACCCAATCATTTTCCAAAAGAGCGGTGTCGGGGCAAATCCCCTGGTTTCGCGTACT
>CAMLEM010000043.1 GCA_946479005.1 uncultured Chitinophagaceae bacterium
GAGAAAGCGTGAAGATCAGTCCCGCTGCATATACAAAGGAGCAAAGCCGCAGGATCGCTTTCGACAATCTTTTGGTGAGTTTACTGATGCTAAAATGCAGGTGGATCTTTTTATTGATCACCAGCCAGGCGGCCAGGACCAGCGCGATGAAGGGATAACTGAAAGAAAAAAGCTTGATGAAGAGATCAAAATTATCTATTATGCCGGTGGTGAACAGCACGATGAGTACCGTGGTGAACAATCGCCAGGCGACCTCTCTTAGAAAATTCGTGAGCACCGACCTGTGCAGCTGCCAGGCATATGCTTCCAGGATGGTGTAGATGAGCAGGCCGAATCCAAGGGGAAAGATCCATTTATAATACTGGACAACGGCCGGCGCATTGGTTCCGTATTTCTGCACCACCAGATCTTTCATAAGAAAACCCGCAACGATAACGATGATGAAGCCTAGAATGCCTGTTCCCAGGGCGATGGCCATCTGGTCGTTCTTCTTTTCGGGAAGATGATCCTTATAATAAGGATAGAACTTGATCACATAGGCCGGCATCGCCAGGTTGGAAACCGCCATCATCATTGATGCGATGGCGATAAAGGCGTTGTAAAGCCCGAACTGCTCATCCAGGAAAACGCCCTCTCTTGTGAAAAGCCAGATATTCAGCAAGCCCACGCCGAAGCCGATATAGATCACGAGGGCGGAAATAATGCTTTGGCGGCGGATCGACATTTGGAGAGGTCGTGGTTTAGTTTCTCTAAAAAGGCAAACGGGTTATTGAACTTTTTCCAGGGTCACATAAAAATTTCCATTGGCTTTGATTCCTTCCTCCGCCAGGGAGGCTGTCATAGCAACCGATCTCCATTCCGACGCCGGGTAAATCCAGGTCTTCCCTTCGTCTGCAAGCTGCAGGGGCATTGCAAAACCTTCCACTACATTCACCCAGCGGTAGTGGAGGTTATCTCCTTCCACCCGGTACTCCAGCTTCGGGACCTTCACTGTTCTCAGGTACTGGTCGAAAATTTTTGAGAGGTCTTTGCCGGACCTGCCTGAGAAATATTTTTCAACGTCTGAAGAGTTCACTGTTTTGTGATAGTAGTCACGGTTCAGACCCCGAAGGATGTCCCGGAACAGGCTGTCGTCATTGATCACGGCACGGATGGTGTGAATGAGATTGGCGCCTTTGGGATACATATCACCGCTGCCTTCCCTGTTCACGCCGTAGGGGCCAATCAATGGAATGTCGTTGGCGATATTCCTCCGCACCCCCTGGCAATATTCATCCGCTGCTTTTCTTCCGTATTGGCATTCCACGAACAAAACTTCCGAGTACATCGTAAACCCTTCGTGCACCCACATATCGGCGATATCATTGGTGGTGATATTGTTCCCGAACCATTCGTGTCCCGCTTCGTGTACAATGATGTAGTCCCAGTTTTTTCCCCAGCCGCTCCCGGAAAGGTCCATCCCGAGATAGCCATTCATATAATGATTACCATAGGCGATGGCGCTCTGGTGTTCCATCCCGAGGTGGCTCGACTCAACGAGTTTGAAGCCATCATCAGGGAAAGGGTAGGGGCCGAACCAGTATTCAAAACATTTCAGCATCGGTTTTACATCCCTGCCGAACTGCTTTTTCGCTTTTTCCAGGTTATAGTCAAGCACCCAGTAATCGAGCGGCAGGTCTTTCCCGTTTTCGCTCCGGTAGCTGTCTGTAAAATGGGCGTAATGGCCGATGTAGGGAACGATATTATAATTGTTGATGGGGTTCTTTACCTGCCAGGTATAAAGGACATTGCCGTCGCCCTGGTCGTCTTTCGCATATAGTTTTCCGTTAGCTACCGCCGTCATTGTTCCCGGCACTTCCACCTGCAGCATCGCACCCAGGTCGGGCTCATCGCTTTGGTGATCCTTGCAGGGATACCACACACTGGCCCCCAGGCCCTGGCAGGCGACGGTCATCCAGGGGCGTTTCTGGCTGTCTTTCGCGAAGATCCAGCCTCCATCCCAGGGGGGATTCACGGCTTCGCGCGGTTTGCCGCTGAAATACACTTTGACGGAATATCCAGGGGAGGATGTTTCGGCGCCTGCAGGCTTGTTTTTTTTGAACTTGTATTTTCCGAAATCCAAATAGTACACATTTCCTTTTCTTTCAGGCTTCCTTAAAGGCTTTCCTTCGAAGATCACGCTGTCGATCTGCATAGGTTGCTGAAGATCCAGTTGCATTTTTCTTCCACTGATATCTTCAGTGGCTTTAAAGCCGATCTGGTTCCATCCCCGGATGGTTTTGGAAGTATAATCAGGCGTTACCCGGATATTGTAAAAATCCACATCCCACCAGGTTCTTTCGGGAGTTAAGCTTCCTCTTAATGAATCCTGGCTGGTGATCCTTTCGCCGGGATGAAATGGCTGGGCGCAGGAGCTGAAACCGAGTGATAAGATCGTTGCGATGATCAGGATGCCCGCAATGAATTTCCTCATACAAGAATTTGTTAGTGTAAATTTAAGCTTTGATGAGATGCTTGCGTTTCAAATATTACCGGTGGGCCTGGGGCCTCTGCCTTTTGATGCTCTTATCCTGTTACAGCCGGAAAAAGGAAGGCGCCAATATTTTTCATTATAACGAGTATAATGGTATCGCTTCTCTCGACCCGGCCTTCGCCAAATCACAGTCAACGATGTGGCCCGCCCACCAGATCTTCAATACCCTGGTGGAGATCAACGACAGCCTGCATATCGTCCCTTCACTTGCCCGGCACTGGGATGTTTCAGACGACCGCACCGAATTCACGTTTTACCTGAGAGACGACGTTTATTTTCACAACGATGAAGCGTTTCCCGGGGGGAAGGGCAGGAAGATGACCGCTGCTGATGTGGAGTACAGCTTTTACCGTATCCTAGATCCGGCAACGGCCAGCCCGGGCGCCTGGATCTTCAACCGGAAGGTGGATTCGATTCAACCCTTCCGGGCGATCAACGATACGACTTTCCGGCTCAGGCTAATAAGGCCATACCATCCCATCCTGGGGATCCTTTCAATGCAGTATTGTTCCATTGTGCCCAGGGAGGCCGTTGAGAAATATGGCGCGGATTTCAGGCGGCACCCGGTGGGCACCGGCCCTTTTGGTTTTGTGCGATGGGAAGAGGGGCAGGCCCTGATCCTTAAGAAGAATCCCCGCTATTTTGAAACCGACAACAAGGGCAACCGGCTGCCTTACCTCGATGGCATCAGTGTTTCCTTTTATGACAGCCGTGCAACCGAGTTTCTTTTGTTCAGGCAGAAGCAACTGGATTTCATCAATGACATTGAAGCCTCCTTCAAGGATGAGGTGCTGACCAAGAGCGGTGCATTGAGGAAGGATTGGGAAGGAAAGATCGAGCTCCAGGTGAATCCGTATCTCAACATCGAGTATTTCGGGATCCTGGTTGACGAGGAGAACCCGCTGGTGATGAATTCTCCGTTGAAGATCAAAAAACTCAGGCAGGCCATCAATTATGGATTCGACCGGAGGAAAATGGTGCTCTATCTCCGGAATTCATTGGGTACACCGGCCGAGTCGGGTTTTGTGCCGCTCGGGCTTCCTTCTTTTGATACTTCCGTAGTGAAAGGCTATCACTATGATCCAAACAAAACGAAACAACTGCTGATCGAAGCTGGATTTCCCGGTGGGAACGGTTTGCCGCCCATTAAACTCTATACCATTGCCATCTATTCCGATATGGCGAATTTCGTGGCCAAGCAGTTGAGTGAGTCAGGCATTCCCGTACAGATCGAAGTGGTGCAGAAATCCCTGTTATTGGAACTCACTTCCGGTTCCCGGGCCCTGTTTTTCCGGGGAAGCTGGATCGCCGATTACCCGGACGCGGAAAATTATCTTTCGGTTTTTTATTCAAAGAATCCCGCACCTCCCAATTATACGCGGTATAATAATCCGCGGTTTGATGAATTATTTGAAAAGGCCATTACGGAAACCAATGATTCATTGCGTTATGAACTTTACCGCCAGGCCGACCAGGTGGTGATGGAGGATGCGCCGGTGATCCCGCTCTGGTATGATAAGGTTGTTCGCCTCGTTCAAACGGATGTGAAGGGATTCCGGCCCAATGCGCTGAACCTGCTGGAGCTGCGATATGCCAGGAAAGTCAAATGAAATCTGGGGGAAACAACTTAACTCAGTTCTTCAGCTTGTCTTTAAACACCTTCCTGAACTTATCGATCTTCGGACGGATCACCACCCGGCAATAAGGGTTGGTATTTTCATTGTTCTCGAAATATTGCTGGTGATAGTCTTCGGCGGGATAAAACCTGGAGAATGCAGTGATCTCCGTTACAATGGGGTTATCAAAAGCGCCGGATTTGTCGAGTTCGGCCTTGTATTTTTCCGCTTTTTCTTTTTGTTCATCATTGAGATAAAAGACCGCGCTCCGGTATTGGGTTCCAACATCGGCTCCCTGCCTGTTCAAAGTGGTGGGATCGTGGGTTTCCCAAAAAACTTCGAGAAGCTCATCAAAGCTGATCTTCGCCGGATCATAAACGATTTGGAGCGCTTCGGCGTGGCCGGTCTGACCGGTGAGAACATCCTTATAGGTAGGATTGGATGTCGTTCCGCCCGTATACCCCGAAGTTGCGCTTATAACTCCGTCGAGTTGTTCAAAAATGGCCTCGGTACACCAGAAACATCCGTTTGCGAGAACAGCGGTATCAGTAGAAGCAGGTTGATCGGTCATATAAGCAGGATTTGATAAATGAGTCACCGGGTTCACCGGGGATTTGCACGAAAAAAGTGCCGGTAAACTTAACAACGCAGCGGCAAAAAAGGTTTTCATTTCATCAATTTATGAGAAACGTAAAGTTCCAACCAATTTCCGGGGGAAAGAAGGAAAGCCTTGTAAACTTTCCTTAAGCCATCTTTTATTAACAAATTTTTTTTGCCTGCCGCAAACGTTTGTTAAATGGCGAAATTCGCAGCCGGATGAAACTTTTTCCCGAATCAGCATATTACCAGCTGGAATTTGATAAGATCAAGGACCTGTTGGTTCATTATTGCCAGTCGGACCTGGCCAAACAAAAAGCCCGGGACCTTCGCATTCACACCCGCCTGGAATACGTGGAAAAGGAATTGAAGCAAACCCACGAATTCCGGCAGCTGCTGGCCAATGGCATTCCCTTTCCTAACGACAGGGTTTTTAACCTGGCGAAAGACCTTCATTTATTGGGTATCACGGGGGCAGTACTGTCCGCGGAACAGTTCGGGCATCTGCGAAACCTGGCGGTTGTCACGGAAAGGATCTTCCGCTGGTTTGATGATGAAAGAAGAAAAGCCTTTTCCGGGTTGGCACTGGTGATCACGGGATCGGGGTATGACAAAAGCATTAAGGAAAGTATCGACGAGGTGCTGGATGAGTATGAACAGGTAAGAGACAATGCTTCACCTGCATTGAGCGAGATCCGGCAAAGCCTGTATCGCAGGAGGACTGAATTGCGAAGGATGTTTGATAAGATCGTTTCAAAGTTGAACCGCTCGGGTCAGCTCACCGAGATCGAAGAAAGCTTTATGAATGGCAGGAGAGTCCTGGCCGTTTTCGCGGAGCATAAGAGAACCGTGAAAGGGATCCTCCACGGGGAAAGTGAAACGAGGAAGACCGCGTTCGTGGAACCGGAGGAAACCATCGGTTTGAACAATGCTGTTTTTGAACTGGAGAACGAAGAAAGAAAAGAGGTCAGCCGCATACTCCGCCAGTTGACGGCCACCCTGTCGTCCAGGGCTCCCTTACTTTCCGCCTGGCACAATATCACGGTGGAGTTTGATTTTATTCGGGCAAAGGCCCTGCTTGCCATTGAAACAAATGCGGAATATCCCTCCGTGACCGATAAGTCGATGATCCAGCTGGTGGAAGCCTATCATCCTTTATTGTACCTGTATAATCGTAAGGCAGGCAAGCCGACCATCCCCGTAACCCTCGAATTGAACGATGAAAGAAGGATCCTGGTGATCAGTGGCCCGAATGCCGGGGGAAAGACCGTTACAATGAAAACAGTGGGACTCTTGCAGATGATGGTACAAAGTGGGTTGCTGGTGCCTGTACATCCTTCGTCCCGTTTTGGGATGTTTAAACAGCTGATGATCCATATTGGTGATACGCAGAGCCTCGAATTCGAGTTGAGCACCTATAGCTCTCATCTTCTCCATATGAAACATTTTATGGAGAACGCGAACGGCCGAACGCTTTTCTTCATTGACGAACTGGGCAGCGGGAGTGACCCCGCACTTGGCGGTGCCTTTGCAGAAGTGATCCTGCAGGAACTGGCATTCAAACACGCCATTGGCATCGTTACCACGCACTACCTGAACCTGAAAGTAATGGCTGGCAAGACAGCAGGCATCGTAAATGGTGCAATGGCCTTTGATGAAAAAAACCTTTTGCCGATGTACAGGCTCCTGGTGGGAAAACCAGGGAGTTCATATACATTTTCCATTGCAGAAAGGATCGGGATGAACAAGGGGCTGATCGCTAAGGCGAGGGCCCTGGTAGATGAGGACCAATACCGGCTGGATAAACTGCTGAATAAAACGGAACAGGATCTTCGCGACATTGATAAGAAAGAAAAAGAGCTGTCAAAGAGGATCCAGGAAAATGAGAAGCTGAAGAGAGAAATGGAGAAATCGCTGAACCAGGAGAAGCACAGGCAGCAGGTGGAAATGATGAAGGAACAGAACAGGATCACAGAGGAGAAATTCAGCTACCTGAAAGATATGGAGCGAAAGCTCAAACAGCTTGTCATCGAATGGAAGAAGGAAGAGAATAAGAACAAAGTGGTGAAGCTGATGGAAGATCTCCTCTTCAAAAAGAACGAGAAAAAGGTGGTGGGGCGGATGCAAAAAAAGATTGAATCCAACTACCGCGAGGTAGAACGTGAGATCAAACCCGGGCTGAAGGTGATGTTGAAGAAGAATCACCAGGTGGGGGAGGTGCTGGAGATCCGGGGCAAGCGGGCGGTGGTGAAGGTGGGCTTACTGCCCATGCAGGTGGAACTAAAGGATCTGAGGGTGGTGGAGGAAAAGGAATGAACCGTGGCAAAGCACAGTTCAGTTTATACATTGTGAATATAGCTTTCCAGGGCCGTGATGGTTTCTTTCTGGGCCATAATGGTTTCTTTAACCACATCACTCATTGAAATGATCCCGATGAGTTTATCATTTTCCATCACGGGCATATAGCGGATATTCTTTTCGCTCATCAGTTGCATACAACGGTCAATGGTGTCCATCTTCCCGATCGCGGGAAGGTCGGTTGTCATAATGTCTTCCACCTTCGTTTCCGCGGAGTTTCTTCCCCTGAGCACTACTTTCCTGGAATAATCGCGTTCAGTGAGGATGCCTTTATAGGTTTCTCCTTCCATCACCACTACGGAACCAATATTATTTTCAGCCATAATATTCAGGGCATCGAGGATGCTGGTACCTGGGGCAACGGAAATGGGCTTAAGTTGTTTTCTGAGAATGACGGAAGCTACTGTGTTCATTTTTTGGCGTGTTTGATACTAATTTACGAAATTTTATTCACCCCCAGTTTCCTCACCAGGTAACTCGCAACCATTAGAAGCACTACCGAGAGGGCAAACAAGGAGGTCCCCGCCTCCAGCCGGGAGATGATAATATCCGAGCTGAACTTCATATTCAGGATCAAAACCGCCACCACGAATACATCCAGCATCGACCATTTATTGATGATCTCCAGCGCCGTGGATACCGATCCCTGCTTTGGAATGGCACGGCCCGAGAGCAGGTAAAAAAGGAAAATGTATTTCAAGATGGGGAAAATGAGAGTGAAGAACAGGAGAATGAAGCCTACGAAAACTTCCCCCTGGTCGAAGAAATAATTGAAAGAGCTGACGAGGTAGATCTTTTCCTGCCGGAGGGTGATAGGGCCGATGCCATAGCCGGTTTGTAGGATCGGGTACATCAGCCCCAACCCGAAAAATATAGCTGAAAGGATGAGAACGATGATCGCTGTCCACCTTTTATCATCGGCTGATCGCATCTGGCAGGTTTTCCGGTCAAGGTATAAAACATCCTGCGCAAGTGCGGCCATTTTTTTACCTTGGCAATTCATATGGATCAAAAGCCGGCTACCATCAAGGAGATCGCGAGTCGCCTACGGGTTTCTGTTTCCACCGTTTCCAGGGCCCTTCACGACCATCCCAGCATCGGGGCGCACACCAAAATGCAGGTGCGGAAGCTGGCTGAAGAGCTGAATTACGAACCTAACCGGGCGGCGATATCCTTTAAGCAGGGCAAATCATTTACCATTGGCGTAATCCTGCCCAACCTGGGTGAAGAATTTTTTTCCATCGCGATCAATGGCATCGAGAATGTTGCTACCGCAAATAATTATACCGTACTGATCGGTCAGTCGCGTGATGATTTCGCGCGTGAACAGCGGATCGCAGATACGATGCGAAGGCATCGCGTGGACGGCATCCTGGTTTCTTTGTCAAAGACTACCAAAGACCTTTCCCATTTCAGGCAACTCAATGACCAGCGGATCCCCGTGGTTTTTTTCGACAGGGTACCTGAAGATGAAAATGTTTATTCTGTTTCCTGTAATCTCGAAAACAGCTCCGTGGAACTGGTTGACTGGCTGGTGGAGAATGGGCACCGGCGCATCGGTTTCATTATGGGCCCGGGCGCTCTGGTACATACGCAACAAAGGCTCGACGGCTATTATGCCGGTTTGGAAAAACACGGCATTGCAAGGGATGCATCCTGGGTAGTGACTACAGATCTCAGCAGGGAAGGGAACTACGAAGCGATGAAGACATTACTGCAGTTAGATCCCCGGCCGGAAGCCGTCATCGCCTTTAATGATTATGTGGCCCTGGATGCGATCAAATTCACGAGAAACCAGGGACTGAAGATCAATAGGGACATTTTCTTCGTAAGCTATGCCAATCTGCCCGTGACATCCTATCTCGATGACCCGCCTATCGCTTCCGTTGAGCAATTCCCCTTCGAACAGGCGGAACGCGCTACCGAGATGCTCCTGCAACTGATCGCAAAGAAAGAAGTGAAGAGGAAGGTCGTTTTGGAGGGAAGAGTGGTGAGAATGGCCTAGAACCGGTGACTTCGACTCCGCTCAGTCACCGGTAACTTCGACTCCGCTCAGTCACCGGTAACTTCGACTCCGCTCAGTCACCGGCAATTCTAAAGAGTATCCCGGTGACTGAGCGGAGTCGAAGTCACCGGAACAAAAAAACCTCCCTGCTACAGCAGGAAGGTTCTTTTTTTGTAAACACTAAAGAGTCTCTTATGGGTATAGCCTGAATGTATAATATCCAGAGCAGGTACCGGCATCGGACCATTCTCTTGTACCACCGGCAGACAGGCAATAGATCGTGGTGTAACCGTCAGCAACGCTTACGGTACCGCCACCCCAGGGAGAAAGCTGGCCGCGATAATATCCATCAACATAAATGTTGATATAGAAACCTGTGTAGTTAGAGAAGTAAATGCTGCAGGTTCCTCTTGATTTCGCTTCAGCCTCATCTGTTGTGGGCGCCTGTGACTTGATGTTG
>CAMLEM010000044.1 GCA_946479005.1 uncultured Chitinophagaceae bacterium
GCAGCCTTTGCCCTCAGGTTGGACCTTCCCATCACCCCGGGTATCTCATCGAATTGAAGTGCCCGGTTCGCGTGCCCGTGACCACATAGTATGCCAACGGTATTGTATTTTCTCAGGAGGTCAGTGATCTCGTACCAATTGTCCAACCCCGGATCAATAGGGTAATGATTGAGAAAAATGATCTTTTCCCCGGCCTGGGTTTTTTTCAGTTCGGCATCCAGCCAGTTCACGGCATCCCTCGGTACGTGGCCATCACTCATTCGAACATATGGCCCGGAAGCGCAGCCCAGGAAGCGATAACCTCCATAGGAAAAATTGAAGCGGTCGGCCCCAAAGGTCTTTACAAACATCACTCCGCCACTTTCGCTCCAGCCGGTATCGTGGTTCCCCGGGATGATATAGTAAGGGATATCGAGGCTATCAAGGATCTGCTTGGCCAGGGCGAGTTCATTATTGGTGCCGAGTTCGGTGATATCCCCGGTGAGTACCACAAATGCGATATCGTCCATTGCATTGATGTCCCGCACGGTCCGGCGAAGGTCCTCCTCTGCCGAGCCATTCGGAGAACCGATATGGGTGTCGGAAATAAAGGCAAAGCGGAAACCCTGGGAGGCAGAGGGAAAGCTACTTAAAACGACAAGAAGGAAAAGAAGAATTCGCATAATGCAATTTAAGATCTTTATCAGCTCAAAGTCCTTTGTTCCAGCAGGCTGATTTTTCAAATAGTTTCAATATTTTTTGAAACTTCTAAATTTGCCTGATGAAACTTACCGAAGCCAGGCAGCAGTTCATCAGCAGCTGGGGTGCCTTTGGAACCCACTGGGGGATCAACAGGAGTATGGCCCAGATACACGCTTTGCTGATGGTAAGCGCCGACCCCCTGACGCAGGACGATATGATGGAGCAGCTCAATATCAGCCGGGGGAATACCAATATGAATATCCGGGAGTTGATCAACTGGGGTCTCGTGGAAAGGGTGATCGTCGCCGGGGAACGCCGCGAATACTTCGCCGCGGAAATAGATATGTGGAAGGTGGTGAGGATGATCGTGAAGGAAAGAAAGAAAAGGGAACTTGAGCCGATGCTGAAATTATTGGAGCGGCTCGAATCGGTAGAAGGCGATAAGAAAGACAGGGATGTAAGGGCCTTCCTCGATGTGATCGCCGGCATCCGCAAGTTGGGAAGAAAAGCCGATAAAACCCTGGACCTGATGATCAACGCTGAGGAGCACTGGTTCCTTTCAGCTATGAGTAAGTTCGTGAAGTAGTAACTTTGTTAAATGGCTGGCAAAAAGACCCTTGTCCTCGGCGCTTCGGATAATCCTTCCCGGTATAGTTTCCTTGCCATAAAAAAATTACGCCGCTTCGGGCACGAGGTGGAAGCCATTGGCCGTAAAACAGGGGAGGTGGATGATGTGATCATCCGGAAAGGAGAACAGGCGCTTGAAAATATCGATACGGTTACCCTCTATTTAAATCCCGGGCACCAGCAGCAATATTACGATTACATCCTTTCGCTCAAACCGAAGCGGATCATCTTTAACCCGGGGGCGGAGAACCCGGAATTATCCGCCCTTGCGCGTAAAAACGGGATCTTACCTGTAGAAGCCTGCACCCTCGTAATGCTAAGTACTAACCAGTATTAATCGTAGATAACACTTCAGCCAAAGGGAGATTTACGAACGAGCAAAAAGTACTACTGCGCAATTTTCCTGAAAACCTATGCCCTAAACTTGCTTTCCACTCGATCTTTTTGAAATCTTGTATCACCGTCCCCCCTGAAAACTGTACACCCTAACCAGGTGCACTGAACAATATCCTATTGACCTTAAAAAATAAGTCAGATGAAAAACCTGCGTACCGTAGCGGCATTTATTTGCATTACTTTTTGCGGGATCACTGCATCCGCGCAAAACACTGATCACGCTCCGTTAAATGAACCCAACCGGAACAAGCCGAGCCTGTTTAGCAATCTCCCGGACCAGATCCCGGTGAGCATTGAGTACCTCAACACATTCTTTGATGCCCCTTCAGGAAAACCGGTAAGCCTTGCAACAGGAACGGACCGCAACAGCCTAAGCATAGAAGGAAGGGTGATATCCAGTGAAAGCAAGTACAATGAGGCGCTGAAAAGTGTTGTCGTTCGCTCCACGAACTACAACGGGGCCACGCTCACGATTTCCAGGTATACCGATGAAACCGGCGCTGTCAGCTATACAGGCCGCATCATCAGTATGCAGCACGGGGATGCCTATGAGCTGAAAACCATAGATGGCAGCCTCTTCCTTATCAAACGAAAATTCCATAGCCTTATCAATGAATAACTGACCCGTTTTTTATCCGTGTCCCTTTCTTGTACCTATTGAAAAACGCAAAATCCGCCTTGTTATGAAAAACATTTTACGTACCGTTATTCCGGCCCTGGGCCTGCTCCTGGCCGTGAATGCGAAAGGCCAGGTGCCTGTTCTGAACAGCTATCCCTCGGCCACCGCAACGATCCTCCTGGATTTCGATGGACATACCGTATCGAATACGTCCTGGAACTGGAATGGTCCCATCGTTTGTGGAGCTTCCGGTTTGAATGCCACGCAAATAACCGAAGTATTTAACCGGGTCGCTGAAGACTACCGTCCCTTCAACGTTAACATCACCACCGACGAAGCGAAGTACAATGCAGCCCCGCTGAATCGCCGTATGCGCGTGATCTGTACCGTGAGTTACGAATGGTATGGCACATCTGGTGGCGTCGCCTTCCTGGAGTCTTTTACCTGGACCGATGACACGCCCTGCTTCGTCTTCACATCGCTTCATAATTACAATGTCAAGAACATCTCGGAAGCGGCGGCCCACGAGGCGGGCCATACCCTGGGCCTGTTCCACCAGTCCCTTTATAATTCAGATTGCATAAAGATGGCCGAGTACCACGCTGGCGTCGGAAGCGGCGAGATCGGCTGGGCGCCCATTATGGGAAATGGCTACTACCGCAATATGACCCTTTGGAACAGCGGCCAGAATTCCGAAGGCTGCAACCAGATCCAAAACGATCTTACCGTGATCACCACGGGAAACGGTTTCTCCTTCCGCACCGATGATCATTCGGCTGCTTTTAACCAGTCGACACAGGCCAACTTTAGCAACAACCAGTTCACCGTGAGCGGTGTGGTGGAAAGAAATACCGACCAGGACCTGTTCCGTTTTACACTGGCTTCCTTTGGAAGGTTCCAGTTGAATGCCATTCCTTATAATGTGGGAACAGGGAATGCCGGTTCAGACCTCGACCTGCAGGTAACGCTCCTAAACAGCACGCAAACTACCCTCGGCGTTTACAACCCCGGCACCCTGCTCAATTCCATTATTGACACCCTGATGAGCGCAGGCACTTATTATCTCCGGGTGGAGGGTAAAGGAAATATCTATGCCCCGGCTTATGCAAGCCTCGGCTCATACGCCCTCAATGGCGCTTTTACCGCCGGCAATCCCCTCCCGCTGAGAAGACTGGAACTGAACGGCTTTGTTTCAGGCGACAATCACAACCTGAACTGGCTGATCGATGCCGACGAGCAGGTGGTGGAGCAGATCCTCGAGATCTCCACGGATGGCATCCATTTCACACCCGTGGCGACTCCTTCCAATGATGCCAGGACATTCAGCTACCGACCCTATGTTTCGGGTAACGCGATGTACCGGGTGAATGTCAGCTTCGACAATGGAAAACAACATTATTCAAATATCATCACGCTTCGCAGGAGCGGTGCCACACCGAAGCCGCAACTGGTAAGTAATGTGATCGGGCAGAATGATCTCAACGTTACAAGCCCGGCCGCCTACGACTATCACATCTTTGATCTCAACGGCAAATCGATCACGAAAGGAAAACTCGTGATGGGAAATAACCGCATTGCGGTGCCCGGGATCGTCAACGGGGTTTATGTGATCCGTTTTACAGGCGATGCCGAGAATTGGGTGGAGAAATTCATTCGCCAATAAAGATTTCCACGTTCCGTGAGGAACATTTGATCCGTACCCCTATTGTAATTCAGAGGTTTTTCTATAACTTAGAAAAACCTCTTTTTTTATGCGCTGGAGAAAATTTAATGGCGACCCTATCGAAGCCCCCATTCTCGAAGCCGTGGAAACCGCCATCAAAAGAGAAGCCGCCAACGGCTTTAAGCTCAAGGTTTGCATTGGTACGGACTCCCAGGTCAAAGGCCAGGAAACAGAATTTGCAACGGTGATCGTGTTTCTCAGGGAAGGGCACGGCGGTTTTATGTTCATCCATAACGAAAAGACCCGCCAGCAATTCACCATCAAGGAAAGAATGCTGATGGAAGTGGCCAAGAGCATCGAGATCGCCTATGAATTATGCAACCTGTTCACGCTTTATGATGTGGAAATGGAAGTGCACGCTGACATCAATACCAATCCGCACTTCAAAAGCAATGATGCCCTCAAGGAAGCAATGGGTTACATCCTGGGAATGGGATTCGCGTTCAAAGCCAAGCCGGAAGCTTTCGCAAGCAGTAGCTGTGCGAACAAGATGGTGAATTGAACGGTGGTCAGAAGCGCGGGCTTTTCAGATCCGTGATCTGTTGGGCGGTTACGCCGGCTTCTCCGTTTTGCAGTCTTTCCATCTTCTTACTATCCTCCTGGGCCAGTGCAAAGGTCACCAGCACCATTACAAAAAGAAGGACAGCGATATTCTTTTCAGACAGAAATTTTCTCATAATGCACAGGTCTAAGGTTGCCCGCAAAATAATTCAATATTTGGAGATTTGTAATTCTCTAAGACTGAAACATAACGACCTGAATAATTTGTGGATATCATAGTTTCCTGAAACCCTTGCTAAGGTCGCTGATATAGTCCAGGATCTCTTCCCTCCCTGTTTTGTCGCGGGCTGAGCTAAGAAAAAACGGGGGTAACAGTTCCCAGGTTGTCTTCATCTCCCTCATAAATTCTTCCACATTTCCCTGGACCACTGCAGGTTTTTTCTTATCGGCCTTGGTAAATACCAGCACAAACGGCGTACCCCATTCTCCCAGTTTGCTAATAAACTCCAGGTCTATCTTCTGGGGACCCAGCCTGCTGTCTACCAGCACAAACAGGCAAACAAGGTTCTCCCGCTTCCGGATATAGGATTCGATCATATTGGAAAAGTTATGGCGGGTCTTTTGGGAAACGGTAGCATATCCATAGCCGGGAAGATCTACCAGGTACCAGGATTTTTTATCCCCGGGTATCAATTCAAAATGATTGATGAGCTGGGTTTTACCGGGAGTAGCGGAAATCTTTGCCAGTTCCCTGCGGTTGGCCAGCATATTTATGAGGGAAGATTTACCCACATTGCTTCTCCCGATGAAAGCGAACTCAGGCTTATCTGGCGGGGGGCAGTCCTTGTATCCCGGGCTGCTTCGCAGGTATTTCGCCGTAATAAATTCCATGGGTGCAAGATACGGCAGTGCGAAACGTACCTTTGCAAGCTGTGTCACAGCCGCACGATCATATTGTTCCCTTTGCGGAATCCGACCGGCCTAAAAAAGAACAGGTTGAAAAAATGTTCGACCAGATCGCCGGGAAGTATGATGTGTTGAACCGGACCCTCTCTGCCCGGGTGGATCTAAGCTGGCGCCGAAAGGCAATCCGCAAACTGGCGGCCCATTCGCCCAGGCTGGTCCTGGATGTGGCCACGGGCACGGGGGATATGGCTTTAATGGCCTGTAAGAAGATCGAAGAGCTGAAAGTGATCGGTATAGACATCTCGGAAGGAATGCTGGAGGTGGGGAGAAAAAAGATTGAAAAAGAAGGACTTCAGGCAAGGATCGAGCTTCAGAGAGGAGATTCAGAAGCAATAAATTATCGTGAAAATACGTTTGATGCCGTGATGGTCGCATTCGGGGTCCGGAACTTTGAAAACCTGGAAAAAGGGCTTGAGGAAATGAAGAGAGTTTTAAAGCCGGGAGGCCGGTTGATCATTCTTGAATTCTCAAGACCAAAGAAAAAATTCGTCAAAGGCATTTACCGGATCTATATGCGCGCGGTAGCCCCGGGCATCGCAAAATGGTTCAGGCAGAACAAGGAAGCCTATCTCTACCTGAATGAATCTGCCGATGCATTTCCAGACCGGGAGAATTTCACCGGAATTTTAAACAGGATAGGATATAAAGAAACCGGCTACAAGCCGCTAAGCTTAGGAATATGTTGCATTTACTCGGGAAAAAAGCCCTGAAACCGGGATGGTTCTTTTTATTGTTCCTGCTCGCGCAACACGCGGGCTTTTCTCAATTCAATTATTATACGCGAACGGACCTTAATCGCCTGGAGCAGGATGCCAAGCCTTATTATTTCGGGATCTCGCTGGGTGTGAACCTGGCGCGTTTTCAAACCGATCTTCACCCGCGTTTCCTGGTGGATGATAGCGTATATGTTGCTGAGCCCGGGAATTCAGGTGGCCTGTCACTCGGCTTCCAGGCAACGGCCCGGCTTTCCAACAGGTTCCAGGTAAGGTTCAATCCCCAGCTGATGTTCATTGAAAGGAATATTCATTACACGCTGAAATTTCCGGACATCGAAGGTTCTACAGAGATCAATAAGCCGGTGGAATCCATCATCATCAGCTTTCCCGTTCATATCAAATTCCAGAGCGACCGAATCGGGAATTTCAGGGTTTATACCCTGGCTGGGATCAAGGCCGATATCGATATGGCATCTAACGCAAGAAAACAAAAGGCGGAAGATCTTGTCAAGATCGATAAGTACGACTGGGGTCCTGAATTCGGTATTGGATTCAATTTTTATTTTCCCAGCTTCATCTTTTCCCCGGAGATCAAGATCAGCAATGGAATGAGAGATCTTCACGACAGGGATGCCAACCTGAAATACTCCAGCGTTTTCGATAAGATCCAGTCGAGAATGATCATTTTCACCATCCACCTGGAAGGTTAACGACAACCAAACTTGGCGATCGCCGGCTATCTCAGTCTTTCAGCGAATAATAAAAACTGAACTGGCATAGCGAAGGGAAGATGCTCATATCCGGTCCACGCACATACCGGTAATAGATCACTTTAAAGTTGACAAGCCGGGTTATGTCCACTCCCCCTCCCACTGACCAACCGTGATAAAATCCTCCGGGGCTATCGGTTAACAGGACTGAAACAACGGCTTTGGAGCTTAAACTGCAGATATAACGGGCCGCCAGCCAAAACACTCCGATGTTGCCGGAATCATTTTTTTCCCAGGCACCGGTTTGAAAATATAATCCGGCAACGGCATAACCATTGAAAAAATTAAGCGGCTTTGCAAAGGGGGGAGCCGGGCCGGGTTCCCTATAACCGGTGAGTATCCTCCCTCCTCCCTGGTAGGCGATCCCCAGGCTGGTCACTGCTTTTCCTTTACCCGTACTCCAGTTGCCATCCAGCGACAGGTTGATCAACCCACTCAGCGGATTGATAAAGGACGTGAGGAGCGCATCATTCCCGGGATAGGTTAAGGCCTGGCCCTGTGGTGCAAAATTCCCGGAAGAAACGCCGGAGTATATCGAAATGGGGATGCTGAATTTCCCGGGTTCGCCCAAATGGATCCGGATCAGCCGGGCGGAAGCGTTCACCTGGCCCGCGGTGGAAATGTCAATAAAGCCCGAGCTGAAAACCTCCGGCTTTCGAGGCGGGATCTTAAGCGTAATTGCCTGGATGGAATCCTGGGAAAGAACCATTGCCGGGTTGGTAACCGAAAACAAGAGCCCCGTTATCATCAGCACCGACCATCCCATAATCTTGTATCATCTTTAAGATTCTTTTCCCACGGGTGGTTTGTAGGTTTTAACCAGGAGCCAGGCAAAAAACAGCATCGGAGAAAACATCAATACTATTCCGCCCAGGCTGGCGAGGTATTCCCCCATTGAACCCACGGTCTCATTATCGGCACTTGCATTGCAACTCTTCGAAAAGATATTCAGCAGGCCGTGGATGATACCCAGCAGCCAGACATTTCTAGTCCTCAGCAGTAAGGCCCCGAATAGCATTCCCACAAAAAAGGCATAGATCACCTGTACGAGTACAGAGAGGAAATGATATTCTTTCAACCCGAGAAAATGGAGTAATGCAAATACAATGGAGCTGAATAAAATGAGCTTCATCCGGGAAGCCTTCGGGTTGTTCTTCTCCAGGTATCCCTGGATGAACCCTCGGCAGAGTACTTCTTCCATTATCGCCCGTATCATTGTAACCAGGGCCAGGCTCAGCCAGGCACTGCTCCAGAGCTGATCGGAGCAGGATTGAAGATTCCGCAACAGGTAAAGGCCCGGAACCAACAGGGGCAAGAGGTACATCCAGTAGTTACGCGTTTGATGACCCCGAAAGCCGCCCTCTTTGAGAATGTTAAGTCTGGCTGCCCCGATCGTACAGGTGATGATGACCAGCAGGGATATGACCAGGTAACGGAATTGTTTTGCATTGTTCTCATCGAAGATGGTTTCGAGCGGCTTCTGTAAGGGGATCCTGGTTAGCAGGAACCAGGCAGCCAGGGTGATCAGAACGAAGATCCAGTTGGTTCGGTGCGCTAGCGTTTTTTGCATTGTATTATGTTTATAGTGATCCTGGCCAAAGCCAGGACCACTGAAATGGATCACCACAAAGTGAATTCGATCTCACAATCGTAAAACTCAATGGTCGTATAAGGCGGACCCAGGCGATAACAGATCGTACGTGCCGGCTCAGGAAAATCCGCACAATGCACTGTTTTCGTTTTGCATTTGATCCTGATGCCGGGGAAGGGAATCCTTTCTGCACCCAGGTGCTCGAATAAATCATCGTGTATCATAATATCCGAACCGGATTTCTGATACTGGCCCTGGGGAATTACGGTCTCCCCTTTTCCATAAGCAAACGATCTTACGCTTGTCAGGATGCCATCATTGGCCCGCAGGTCGTAACCCGCTCCATCATCCCTGAACTCCTCCCCGTTGAGCCTTGCCAGCTTCGGGTTCAATGAAGGTTCAAGGTAGTTCCGGCTTCGCACGCAGCGGGCGAATGTCTGCGCATCCACACCCAGTCGCACAAAATCCGTAAGGGCGGAATTCTTTTGAAAATAGTTGGGGTCGGATTGAAAATCCACCGACTGTGCCAGGCCTAATCCCGGCGCCAGAGATCCGATCAGCATCAACAAGCCTACAGCCCACAAATTCTTTCTCATATTCTAATCATTTTTGCCGCTTACTCTTTTTCACCGGTTTTCAGCGTTCCCGTCCTATCAGTACCGGGAAGCCAAATCTAAGTTTGCCGGGAGGCCTTTTCCAAGGAATAAACACGGTAAAAAATGGATATTATACCTGCCCGCGGT
>CAMLEM010000045.1 GCA_946479005.1 uncultured Chitinophagaceae bacterium
GAGTGGCTTTTGAATGAGGTTATATGATACAGGCCTTGCCATTTTCTTAAGTTTTAATGATTACCATCAATCCTCCCATTTCAGCGCTCCTCTTTTCACGATGTAGATAAATCCGCAAAGGAAGAAACCAACGAACATCAAAACAGCCCAAAAACCGCTCCAACCAAGCTCTGTGAAATTCACCGCGTAAGGGTAAAAAAAGATCACTTCCACGTCGAATAACACGAATAAGATGGCGGTTAGAAAATACTTGATCGCTACCGGCTGCCGGGCGTCACCGTGTGTTTCGATACCGCTGGCGAAATTCTGGAGCTTATCGCTGGTCCGGCGCTTGGGACCGAGCATATGGGTTACAAACATTAAAAATCCCACTAATCCCACGGCGATCAGCACCTGCAATAAAACCGGCATATATGACCCGGAATCTGAGGGGTTTAATGATGTTTGGAGCAGGTAATTCATCGGACCGCAAATTTACAGGATTCCTGATTGCGGATTTGTTTTTTTACCGGTTCCGCACTCAAATCCCAAACCCCAATACCCAAATCCGGAATCCGGAATCCGGATTCCGGAATCAAAGAAAAATCCCCCGCTTGTAACAGACAGGGGACTTTCTTTTGTAAAAGAAGAAAACCGAGTTATGACTTTTCCGGAGTTTTTGCTGCGGAAGAGGTTTTTGTTTGAGGTTTAGGTGCCGGCTTGCCACGTGGTGTGGTATTGGGCATACTTTCGATCTGGTTAATGTACTCCTGGATCTTTTCGGCGTTAGCCACGTCGATATCTTTCCATTTCCGGAAATATTCCAGGGATTTATTCTTATCCTTGGCCTCGTTGATATAGTAGGCGGCAAGAAAACGCACCGAACTGATATATTGTTTGCGATACTTCGCCGTATCCTTTTCAGCGAAAGCCAGGAGGTTCAATGCATCAGGCACTGCGATACTGTCTTTTTTCACGGTATCCACTGCCAAACTTGAGTTGAATGCCCACTCATAACCATACACCTGGTCGGGGAACTGGCTGGCAATGCCCAGGAACACCTCTCGTCCTTTTCCATAATTCTCGCTGAAATAATATGCCACACCCAGGTCGAACAGGTCATTGATGCTGGAAGGCTTGGGCTTGATCTCGATGATCTTCTCGATCAGCATCGCTTCCTTGTCTCTTTTCTTGTTATCCTTGAAATAGGCAACGCCTTTTTTCATCAGGTCAACCTTAAGGGTAACCGGGGTATCCACTGTGATAGCCTGGGCATAGGTATTCAGGATCTCTTCATCTGTTCCGCCTGTTTTATCAAGGATCTTTGCCCTCAGCTCGAAATCATAGAGACCAAGATCTTCAGGGTTCTTCTTCTGGAAAAAGAGATCGCTGTATTTCTTTGCACCATTGAAATCGCCGCTCTCGAAAGAGGCATCAGCCAGGAGCCTGTAAACTTTAGGCTTGGTATTCTCACCCAGGGCTGTAACCACCATATTTGCTTTGGTGACCGCGCAATTCCAATCCTTCCTCGCCCAGCAAAGCTGTGCATACAGGTATTCATCCTGGATATCCTTTTCTCCCTTGCTGGCTATATATTTTTGCAACTGGTCTTCTGCCTCGGCGTATTGCTGGCGGAAGAAATAATAATAAAAGAGTTCGAAATAGCCTGCGGAGAACCCGGCATCTTTCTGCACGGCTTCCTGCAGGTAGCTATGGAAGAATTCTCCATTGCGCTGGGATTCGAACAACTGGGCCAGGCGAAGGCTGGCGCGGGCATATGAAGGACTTACTTCCAGGGCTTTCTTATAACTCTTAAAAGCATCGCCTCCACCTTCTCCCTTTCCGGCCTTACGATAGGCATCGCCTAGCGCCACCCAGTACATCGGGTTGTTCTTATCGATGTCAACGACCTCTTTCATCAATTTGACCGCGTAATTAAAATCGCCGGTCTTGGAATCCATAATCCCACGGCTTACCGCGTGCAGGATCTTGGGATCATTTCCCTTCCTGCCACGGCTGGCTGTGATGGCGGATTCAAAGGCCTGGCGGGCTGCATCCGGCTTATTCTCCAGGAGGTCGAGATGACCACGGCCCACCAGCAAAATGGGGTTATTATTGGTAGATGCCAGCGATTTTTCATACAACTGGCGGGCAGCCGCTTTCCGTGCACCCATTATCTCTTCCGACTCGAGGTAGGTTTGTCCCAACCAGTAGATCGCGTCCGCATCATTCGGATTCACCGCGATTATCTTTTCAAAAGTTGAGGCAGCACTCTTGTACCTTTTCGCCATCAGGTGCCTGATGCCATCATCTACAGATTGAGCTTGCAGGACTGCTGTCATCAGCAGGGCTGAAGCAAGTGTGAACATGGTTTTCTTCATTTTTCTTCTCCTTTTATATTTACAAAAAAACGCTCGAAATCATTCTTCATTCAACTCTATAGGTCTCACTCCAAAATTCTTCAGTACGGTGGGAACCAGGTAGGCTCTTCGAAAGATCAGTTGCCCGATATCGCCTGTCATAAAACCCGCAAAAGCGTACCCGAGGCCCTTATGTCTTTCTTTTAGAATGTAAACCAAATCCCGTACCAGCGGGTACCGCCCGTTATATATGTTCTCCTGGTATGCTTTAACAAAAGATTCAGGATCATTAGTGCTTTCGAGCGAGGCCACGCGTACTTTTTTCAAAAAACTTAACTGTTGTTCATCTTCCGGGTTCCCGATCCAGCTGACACCTATGAAACCCACCACACCCGGGTTTTGAGAGACATAACTGATCACTTCTTCGCTGCTGCTGGCAGCCATCGCTTTTGGCGTCAGGCTGTCTCCCCTCAACACAGAATCGATGATAAAACGTACCGTACTGGTTGCTTTAACTCCGTCAAAAACAGGAATTAAATCTTTATTAAACCGGCCTTTTAACAAAGCTCTCAGTTCTTCCATCGTAAAAACCGAATCCGGTGAATCGGGGTGCACGATCACCGCGATCGCATCTTTGGCCATCACCCGTGAATGCGGCTGCACCCGTAGCGAATCCGTCATCACCGACTCTTCATATTCATTGTAAGTTCTCGTGGCGATCACCATCCGGATACTATCCACTGTAAGATCTCTCAAGCAATCCGCTTCCGGTTTGTAATGCACCTGGATCTTTGTCCCGGGACGGTTCGATTCATACACTTTCACCTGTTCGTCGATCACGGGACGGAAACTTTCGTCGGCGCTGATATGAATGGTGCCCCTGCTTCCCGTATCCGGTTTTTCCGCGGCCCGCTCATCGTATGACTTACAGGCGCTGAAATAAATACCGCCCAGGCAGATCATTAATAACACCGGGATCACCTGCCGCACACCCCTCATCTGAAATAATTTTTCTTGTACCCCCGGTATATCCTCCATATCCCGTAAACGATGCAGATGCCTCCAAAGATCTTGTCCATATCATTGGGCGGAAACTTTTCATTGAAGCCAATGTCGAACCTGTTCCGGAAGAAAAAGAACACGCCGAGGAGCAGGATGATCACACCCATTCCATAGTCCATCACCGACCGCATCATCGATACCTGTTTGCGCTTCTTATTCTCGTATTCTTCGAACATTTACACCCCGGTTTTTCAGGGGACACAAATCTAAGGAATCCGGATTTGGGATTCCGGATTCCGGATTTCTTTAAACCCAATTTTCCCTACAATTCAGAGCTTTCCGGCTAAAGCAATCAATCCGCGTAAATCCCAAATCCGGAATCCCAAATCCGAAATCCCTTCACTCCAATCCCACGAAGCTTACCGGCAACATAAAACTCGCTGTCACATATACTCCATTCTGCCTCGCGGGTTTCCACTTCGGCATCTTCCTGCAAACCCTTAATACTTCCTGGTCGTATTCATACCCCGCGCTCTGAACGATCTTAAATTCACTCACCCTGCCATCCGCGCCGATCGTGAAGCGTATATGTACGGTCTTCTTTTCCCCCGCCTGCAATTCATCAGGTGTCACAAGGTTCGAGGACATAAATTGACGTAGCGCCTCGGGACCACCGGGAAATCCCGCTTCTATCTCATCCGGAACAAACGGTTGATCCGGTTCTGATGGGGAGGCCGTAACCCGCACGGCTGGCCTGGTGAGCACCGGCTGTATGGGAATGTTTGACAGGGGCAGTGTTCCGTGGTTTCTATCCGAAGGCATTGCTGTTCTAAGATCCTCCTGCGTTGCCAGCCTGTTCAACGCATCCTCGTCCGGCCTGATTATGATCCGTGATGTTGAGATCCTTTCCTGTACGGAAGATGAAGTTGCCGCGGGTGTGTGTACCACAGGTGGAGGAGGTGCAGGAAGAAATGGATCTTCAGTAAGAAGGATCCTTGGGTCACTATGGGTAATGATCCTGTACCTGGGCTCCGGGATCTTTCGGAATGCCAAAAAAGAAAAAACAATCGCCGCGAAAGCAAACATCATTGAAACCGCGATCCACATTCTCCTGGAATAATGCTCTCGCAATTCGTAGGCCCCATAATCCTTGTTACGATGCTCGAAAAGGATATCGAGCAGGTCAGACCTGAGGATGTCTTTGCTGTCCATTTGTGTATTTGTTTGAAGTGAGATGCCGGCGAGATAAGTTTCCATAAAGGAATAGACCCTTATCTACTTTAAACAAACGATGCTAATAAATCATGAATAATCAGCGTCATCCGTGTTCTGACTGAATTTAGAAAACTTCGCATTTAAAAATCTGAATTCGAGTACCCCAACATTCCTTTAGAACACGGATTTTTATGATTGTTATGATTTGTTATGATCGATTCCTGAAATCCCAAATCGAATATCCCAAATCCCAAATCCTGGTATCTTTGCCAAATGAAAATCCTAATGGTCTGCCTCGGTAACATCTGCCGCAGTCCGCTCGCGGAAGGGATCCTGCAGCACAAGGCATTTCAGCGGGGATTGAACTGGAGCGTCGAAAGCGCGGGCACGGAATCCTACCATATCGGCGAGCCGCCACACCGCCTTTCACAAAAAGTGGCGAAGCTGAACGGGATTGATATTTGTGACCAGCGCGCCAGGAGATTTCATTCCGACGATTTTGAGATATATGACAGGATCTATGCGCTTTCATCGGATGTGCTGGCTGAAATGAAGAAGATGACGGCTAAAAAATTTGATACCGGCAAAGCTGACCTTTTATTGAATGAACTATATCCCGGCCAGAACAGGGATGTGCCCGACCCCTGGTACGGTGAAGAACCAGGATACCACGAAGTATTCAGGCTGATCGAAAAAGCCTGCGATGCCATCGTTGAAAAATATGCTTATGACCAGGCCCACTCTTCCACAAGGCACGCGTGATTTTAGCCCCGAAGTGGTTCAGAAGAGAAATTATATTCTCGACACCATCCGTCGCGTGTTCACTCTCTATGGATTTCAGCCCCTGGAAACCCCGGCAATGGAGAACCTGGAAACTTTGATGGGTAAGTATGGCGAAGAAGGAGACAAGCTCATTTTTAAAATACTGAACAATGGGCTGGATAACCCCGCCAAAGAAGCCCAGGTAAGAGAGGATTTTGAAAAAGTTTTGAAAGGAAAGTCGGTCAAAGGAATTACTGAACGTGCCCTGCGCTATGATCTTACCATTCCTTTCGCGCGCTATGTCGCGATGAACCACGCGCAGCTCCATTTTCCTTATAAAAGATACCAGGTACAACCCGTTTGGAGGGCCGACCGCCCGCAGAAAGGAAGGTATCGTGAATTCTACCAGTGCGACTGTGATGTGGTGGGCAGCCGCTCACTCCATAATGAGGTGGAACTGGCGCTGATCTATACGGAAGTTTTTCAACAATTGGGACTGAAGGACGCCAAACTTCGGATCAACCACCGCGGCCTCCTCACAGCACTCGCCGAGGCCTGCGGGAATTCGGGCAAAATGACGGAGATCAGCATTTCCATTGACAAGCTGGATAAGATCGGCTGGGAGAAAGTGGAACAGGAACTGGTGCAGAAAGGATTTTCCAGTGAACAGTCGGGAACGGTGAGAAAATATTTGGACCTGCAGGGAAGCCGTTCGGAAAAACTGGCCGGGCTGAAAAAACTATTTCCCAATTCGGAAGCAGCCACCAGGGCACTGGCAGACCTGGAATACATTTTCGATCTCCTGTCAGAAAACAAAGTGGAGATAGAACTGGATCTCACCCTCGCGAGGGGATTGAATTATTATACCGGCTGCATTTTCGAAGCCAGCGCCCCGGAATCGGTGAAGATCGGCAGCATTGGAGGCGGCGGGCGCTATGATGATCTCACCGGATTGTTCGGGGTTCCGAATGTACCGGGCGTGGGTATCTCATTCGGGGTTGACCGGATCTATGATGTGCTGGAAGAACTGAAGCTTTTCCCTGGAACGGTACAACAAAGCACGAGCGTGCTGTTCTTCAACCTGGGTGAAGCAGAGAGCAGGAAAGCATTCGGATTGATGCAACAGCTTCGCGGGAAGGGGATCGCCGCTGAGCTCTTCCACGAAACCACGAAATTCGACAAGCAATTCAAATACGCTGAAAGAAAGAATATTCCTTATATCGTTATCATTGGCGAGAAAGAACTTGCGGATCAAACCTGCACGATAAAAAAATTAGAGAGCGGGGAACAACAAACTATCCCCGTAACGGATATTTTTGCATTCCACTTTAAATAATGAAGATGAGAAAACTGGCCGCCCTCGTGGCGATGAACCTGGTCATCGCCCTGCAGGTTGTGAACTCCCAAAACACGCTTTACAATTATTTCCCGGAGAAAATAAAGGTCCTCGTTGCTTTCAAGCCCCTGGAGATCGGGAGTAAAATACCGGTTGAAGTGTTTAATGAAAGCATCCTCGCAAAATCCGCCGAAAACGAGAAAGATGAGGAACTGCTCGGGATCTTAAAAAATATAAAGACTATTGGAATCAACCTCGACCAGGCATTCTTGCTGGTCTCTGAAGGCTTTGGGTCCGATTCGAAGGTCACCCATCTTCTCGCAAAGCTCGAAGATCCTTCAGCCTTCAAAAAATTTCTTCTTGACAAAGCAAAGCTGGAGCCCGCAATGATAAGGACCTACGGCACCGACAATGTCTTTTTCCCGGATGAAGAGACCGTGGTCGCCTTCAATAATAAGGTAGTGATCATCGCCAGTGAAAAAGGAAATTATGATGTGACGGATATAAGCTCTGATACGTTGATCGTTGAAGATTACCAGAAATGGTACGAAAACAATAAAGAGAACAAGCAGAGAGGGCTTCGAAACCTGGCTTTTGAATTGCTCACGCCCAGACCTGGCAATGCCTTTGTGCTGGACCCAAAATTCCAGGCCCTGATGAATGAACCCGGTGAGATCAAAATCTGGAACGAAGACAAGGAAGAGTTGCCCCTGGGAGGAATCATTCCTGCACCCCACTTTTTGCACCAACTCTCCAGGCTGTCAACCGGGCTAAAAACCATAGCCATCGAATTCGCCCCGGGGAAGATCATCGCCAGGACCAGGAACTATCCCGCTGAAGAAATGGCCGCCCTGATCGCGAAAAATCCTCCCGCTCCTGCAGGTGAAGAATTTTTTGATCTTATCCCCGAAGGAAAGATCCTTGCTTTTCTCAATGGTTCCTTAAGTAATAAAATGATCCGGGAACTCCTGGCAAAACCTGCATTCGAGGAGCTTTCTGACTCGCTGAAGCAGTATACCTCCTTCGATATTCAGCAGCTCCCTTCCATTTTTGGTGATAAGATGATGGGTGCGGTGGTATATAACAAAGGCGTTGAGCCGGAGATCGATCTTGTGGTCGGCATCCCGATTCGCGACCTGGATGGATTTAAGAAGCTGCAATCAGAACTGGGAAGAGTTATTGACTCGATGAAAAAAACGGATACCACTGATTTCGCGAAAAGATTCCGCCCCGTCGTAAAGAACAACGAGAAGATGATGGTCCTTTCGCTCTCAGATAAAACGGCCCGGGATTTTCTTACAAAAAAAGGGGTCCGGTCACTGCCCGCGCATCTGCGTGAATATGCGAAGTATCCAATGATGCTTCACCTCAACCTGCCGGAGCTCATCAGAACCGTTATGATGAAAGAAACAATGAAATTCGCGCCGGAGGAATTATCCTTCCTCGATAAAATGCAGGACATCCGGGTGTATGGTGGAGAGTTTCGCGAAGGAGCCACCCTGGTAACCGCTGAGTTCAATTTCTCCGACCCCAGTCAAAATTCCCTGGTGCAAGTCTTTGGAATGATCAATGACGTGATGACGATGCTGATGAAGAATAAGTCCGAAAGCGGATACGATGATACTACTACTACTGTAGCTGCAGACACAGCATTTAATGAGGATAAATATAGCCTGCTCCGGGCTTTTCTCCCTGAACTCAATGATGCTAAAGCACAGAAATTCCTGGAAGATTATACTGAGGTTGTGATCGCATACAAGGAATCACTTTCCGATTCAGCTGAAGACGTCGAAGCGAAAACGATATACCTGCAATGGCAAGAAAGAGCACGCGTAATGGGAAAAGATCTTACAGACAAAGAGGACGCGAAAAAATTCAATGAGTATATTTTAATCTTGAAAAAAATCATAGATGAAGAAGATCCGGCAAATAAGGAAGACAACTAGATAATGATTTCGGACTTGAGATTTGGGATTTTCTTCCCGTCTTCCATTCTTCCCGTCTCCTCCGCTATGTATTTCCGGCTTCATAAATAACCGCCGCCCCCTGCCCCACTCCCACGCACATCGTAGCCAAACCGTAGCGCGCGTTCCTCCTCTTCATTTCGTGCAATAGCGTTGTTGAGATCCTCACACCGCTACATCCCAGGGGATGCCCGATCGCTATAGCGCCGCCATTCACATTCACTTTCTCGATGGGAATATCCATGTCACGCACACAGGCGATGGACTGGGAGGCGAAGGCCTCATTCAGTTCAACCAGATCGATCTGATCCATCGTCAATCCGGCCCTTTCCAATGCCTTTTGAGTGGCCGGCACCGGCCCCATCCCCATAATGGCGGGATCCACACCTGCAACGGCCATAGAAACGATCCTGGCCATTGGTGTGAGTCCATATTTAGTAACAGCTTCTTCGCTGGCCAGCAGCATCGCCGCCGCACCATCATTAATGCCCGAAGAGTTCCCAGCTGTAACCGAACCATCTTTCGCGAATGCCGGTTTCAGGGAAGCCAGCTTTTCCATCGTCGTCACCCGAGGATGTTCATCCGTTTCAAAAACAGATTCCTCGCCTTTGCCATTCCTGGTGATTACACCCGTGATCTCGTCCTTCCATTTCCCTGCTTCAAGGGCTTCAAAATATTTT
>CAMLEM010000046.1 GCA_946479005.1 uncultured Chitinophagaceae bacterium
CGCAAAGAAGCCATTCAACGGCGGCTGGCTGTTTCTTTGCGATCGTTTCGCTTATTTGCGTCCTTTGCGTGAAATGTATTGGCTGTTCCAAATCCCAGATCCTACTGCACTTCATCATCATTACTCACTCCCTTCTTTTTGGAAACATTTTCTTTAAGCCTTCCAAAAGTATAGCTCAATGAGAATCCGACATTCCGGAACGGAACGGTATGTATGTTCTCCGTTAGAAAGAACTCATTTTCCGTTTTGAAATGCAGCTCCCTGTTCTTCTCCAGGAAATTCATAAAGCTGGCATTGAGCGTAAGCTTTCCTTTGAACACCTTATAGATGAAATTGACACCGTAGAAATAATTCACGGGGAAGGTGCTGTTGGGCATACGCAGCGGAACGAAATAACCACCGTTCGATGTAATGGTGAACAACGGTGTTGCCTTGAAACTGAAATTACCATTCACGCCACCGAGAGGATGGGTTGTCCAGGGGGATTGTAATTTGTTACGTATGCGGGCAAGGCGAGCATTGGCGTTCACAGCCACATTCCATTTTTTACCAAAGGGAAGATTGGAAACAAAGGCGATCACGTATTCACGGATCTGCCCGGCATTGGCACTGGTGATGGATGTCACACCCGTGGAAGCATCGAAGCTGGGATGCTGGATGATGAGATCATCGGAATGATTATAACCCAGGTTGATGGAAACAAACTTACTTCCCTTGAAGATCTTGTTCGCCAAAGTGAAACTGTGAATGTGCTGGGGTCCCTATCTTATCATCGAACGCATTTCAGAAACAAAGACCAAGTTCGGCGCAGCCACCACCGACGCGATGCTGGCTACACTGGCTGACTACAATAAGCTAAAAGCAATCGATAGTGCCTCTACGCCCCATAAAGGCTGGATCGCTTATGCTCCCGAAAAAATAGAGATGACCCGACTGGATTCACATACGGTGAAATTGAGCGCGCCTTTTTCAATCCTGGCGACTGACACACTGGAGCAGGGGTTTATGGAGGGATTTGTGAACAGCCGCAGTTCGCGATCTGTGGACTTCAGATCGTTTGACAGTATTTTTAAAAAAGCTCTCCGGTCGAGGAAGATCCAGGCTGAGTATGTACTGGATTCCATTCCCATCCCGCGCAGGAGATTTGAACGTCAGTTTATTCAAAATACCTGGGAGCAGAAGCGAAGAAAGGAATATGCTTTCGCCACCGGGCCGATGCGCATTCCTTACAGTTCAAACCTTATGCTCTTTGCGCAGGTAAAGAAAGATCCCGTTTTCATTAAGAATGATCTCTTTTAGCCCCTGGTTTCTTTCGCACTGATCCTGCTAATCGGTAACGCCGCATTGATTTTTGTTTACAAAACCATCCGCAGGCAGAAAAGGATCAACGAATTGAAGACGGAGTTCATCAACAATATGACCCACGAGATGAAGACACCGATCACCATCGCTTCCGCGGGACTGGACGCGCTGGAGCATCACGTGCCCTCCTCCGAGCGCACGGATTTTTATTTGCAGACCAGCAAGAAGCAGTTGAACCTGCTCAACGATTTCGTAGAAAGGATCCTGGACGCCGCAGTAAGGGATGTTTCTGATTTCACATTAAAAAAAGAAACCATAGATCTACAGGCTCTGTTTAGCGGGCTTATTCAAAGTCATTCCATTCTTAGGGGAAAGCCTGCCAACTTTCATTTGAAAAGCGATGGACCGGTGCATATCAACGGCGACCGGCTTCACCTGGAAACAGCCTTTCATAACATAATAGATAACGCTGTCAAATATTCCAACGGATCTGTGGAGATTCATATTGATATTGTCGAAAACAATGGAGACTGCATCATCCGGATCCGTGACAATGGAAAGGGCATACCACCGCAATACATCAGGAATATCTTTGATAAGTTCTTCCGTGTACCCCAGGGCGATGCCCAGGACGTCAAGGGTTTTGGGTTGGGACTTTATTATGTCAATAGCATCATTAAAAAGCATTCGGGAACCATTTCGGTGCAGTCGAAACCTCAGTCAGGAACTGAATTCATTATAACCCTGCCGAAAAACCTATGATACCGATCCTGCTGATAGAAGACCAGGTGGAGCTTTGCCAGATATTGAAGGACACGCTGGCGCTTTATGGCTTTGATGTTACTTATGCGCATAATGGTGATGATGGATACCGGACCTTCAGGGAACTGGATCCAAGGCTGGTGATCATCGATATTATGATGCCCGGGAGTGATGGGTATGGTGCGGTGAAGAAGATCAGGGAAGTGAACAAGGAGGTGCCTGTTTTAATGCTAACGGCAAAGCCGCTAACTGAGGACCTGGTTAAAGCTTTTGACCTGGGTTGTAATGATTTTATCCGCAAACCCTTCGTGATGGAGGAACTGATCGCTAGGATCAGGTCTTTCGCCAGGGTTTCTGGAAATGGGTCCGGTATTTCGCATAAGATCTACCAGCTTGGCAGTTTTACTTTCAATGCTTCTACGCAGGAGTTGGCAAACGAGACGAGCAGGTTCCAGCTTTCTTATAAGGAAGTGGAGCTGCTGAGAAGGCTTTGTGAGTCGAAATCAACGGTGGTTGACAGGCAGGCGTTGCTGGAGGAGTTATGGGGGAGTGATAATGTGTTCAATAATAAAACGATGAATGTTTATATCAACCGGCTGAGGAATTATTTGGAAAGTGATAAGAGTGTGGAGATACTGACGATCAGGGGGTATGGGTATAAGTTGATAGAGCGGAATCGGTAAACAGCTGTTAGCTATCTTTATCCAAATGAAGATCGCAACTTACAATGTGAATGGTGTGAATGGCCGCCTGCCGGTATTGTTGCGATGGCTGAAAGAATCAGCCCCGGATGTGGCCTGCTTACAGGAGCTGAAGACCACTAATGAAAAATTTCCCATACAGGCGATCAATGATGCCTGTTATAATGCTATCTGGCACGGACAGAAATCCTGGAACGGGGTGGCCATCCTTGCAAAGAACGATCTGGATCTAAAAGAAGTGGGCAAGGGATTACCCGGTGATCCCGATGATCTGCAAAGCCGTTACGTGGAAGCCACAGTCGACGGTTTGCTGATCTGTAATCTCTACCTGCCCAATGGTAACCCGGCACCCGGCCCCAAATTCGATTACAAGCTGGCCTGGTTCAAAAGGCTTTCAAAAAAAGCGAAATCTTTATTGAACTTAAACAAACCGGTGATCCTGCTGGGAGATTTTAACGTGATACCCACTGATTTTGATGCTTACAAGCCCGAACGCTGGGTGAAGGATGCGGTCTTTTTCCCTGAGTCGAAAGCCGCCTATGCGGCGCTTTTAAAGCAGGGGTGGACAGACTCCATCAGGTTTTTGCATCCCGATGAGAAAATGTTTACGTATTGGGATTATTTCCGGAATGCTTTCGTGAGGGATGCGGGGATCAGGATGGATCATATCCTGGTCAGTCCGCAGCTGAAAAAACGATTGCTATCGGGCGATGTTGACAGGCACGTGAGGGGCTGGGAAAAAACAAGTGATCATGCGCCGGTTTGGATCGAATTAAAGAAGTGAATTTTAGCAGCCGCTTCCCTAATTGAAGACACACAGATCTGAATACCTTTAGTTCCCACTTCGAAATCGCTTTCGAACAAAAGGACCTGATCTGCGAGATCTTGTGTATTTAACCTGTGTATTCTGTGGGAAAAATCTGTGAAATCGCCCGACGCCAAAGGCTTTGGCCGACGGCGTCTACGGGAAACAGCTTCTTAATAAGCAAGCCGTTATCTTTGCCCCTCCATCAAAAGAGAAAAAATGAGCGAGTATCCTCCCTGTCCCCAATGCAAATCAGCCTTTACTTATCAAATGGATGCCCTCCTGGTTTGCCCCGAGTGCGGCTATGAGTGGAACCCCGAAGAAAACAAAGCAGAAGAAGGATTTGTAGTGAAAGATGCCAATGGTAACATCCTTCAAAACGGCGACAGCGTGGTGACAATCAAAAATCTCCCGTTGCGTGGTTC
This sequence comes from uncultured Chitinophagaceae bacterium, assembly GCA_946479005.1. The sequence goes on from CAMLEM010000046.1 coordinate 3,996, forward strand.
TTCCCAGTCCATAAAAGCGGGCACCAAGGTTCGGAATATCCGCCTTGTTGACAGCGATCATAATATTGATTGCAAGATCGAGGGTTTTGGCGCGGTTGCGCTGAAATCCGAGTTCGTGAAGAAGGCTTAGTTAACAACCTGCGGTTTAAAAACATTTTAATCTCCTATTTCCCGAATACGCAAATCTCCCTTCCGGATCATTCTCAACTTTGCCTTATACTAAAAGCTAGTCTTATGGAAAAGTTACGCCACTCCATCCGGCAATTATCATTTATTACCTGTTTAGGCTTCCTTTTGTTCGTCAGCTCCTGCGGCACCAGGAATTCTTCAGTGGTTGATAAAGAATTCGAGGGCAATGGCGATGATCTTGAAAGAGTGAAACAGGAACTGGTAGCGCCGCCAATGTTACCAAATCACGAGCAGGTGGCGGAAGGTGGTCCGAAGATCATAGAGGTGACACTTTCAGCGATCGAGAAGAAGCTGGAGGTGGCTCCCGGGGATTCCATCTGGGCTTTGACCTTCAACGGTTCGGTACCGGGGCCCATCATTGTTGTTCACCAGGATGATTTTGTGGAGCTCACGTTAAAGAACCCTGCTTCGAATAAGATGCAGCATAACATAGATTTTCACGCTGCTACAGGAGAGATGGGAGGTGGGGATATCTCGCTTGTGAATCCTGGTGAGGAAGCCACCTTCCGGTTCCGCGCAAGCAGGCCCGGTGTATTTGTATATCACTGTGCGCCGGGCGGAATGATGGTCCCCATTCACGTGACTTCTGGAATGAACGGCGTGATCCTGGTCCTGCCCAGGGAAGGATTGAAGGATGAGAATGGGAACCAAGTCAGCTACGACCGGGCGTATTACGTAGTGGAGCAGGATTACTACCTGCCCAAGGATGAGAACGGTAAAGTGAAGAATTTTGCCACCGTGATGGAAAGCGTGGCAGGGATCGGGGATGCCATCAAAACCCTGGTGCCTACTCATCTTGTGTTCAATGGCACACAGGGATCCCTGCTCGGGAAGAAAGCAATGACCGCGAATGTTGGTGAAACGGTTCTCTTTATAAGCGCCAATGCCAACCGCGACACGAGAATACACCTCATCGGGGGGCACGCCGATCTTTACTGGCCGGGTGGAAAATTCAACAACCGACCTTATACCGATCTCGAGACCTGGGGCATTCCAGGTGGCTCCGCCGGCGCGGCCCTTTATAAATTCCGGGTGCCTGGAATGTATGTTTATCTTAACCACAATCTCGTTGAAGCTTTCGTGCTGGGCGCCATCGCTCAGGTGAAGGTGGAAGGGGAGAGGGATGAAAGCCTGATGAAGAAATTGAGGTGATTTGGGAATTGAAACAGTCGTTTCCCACAGATGTCACAGAGTCGAAGCTTCGAAATCATTCATCGTATTTCGAACAACGCGTATTAGATCTGTGAAATCTGTGTGTATTTGATCTGCGCAATCTGTGGGAAACGGCTGTTGGCTGATTTAAATCGCAGATCCCAATCCCGATATCGGGGTAGGCCCACCATAGAGAAATGTTCAACTAAAGCTTACCTTTACGGCCCATTTATATAAACATTTTTCCACTTATGAGAACAGCCCTTCTTGCCATCGTATGCCTGCTTTCACTACCCCTTCTCTCCCAGGACTGGAGTGGCAACCTTTACAAAATGTACGAGATCCATCCCGGTTACATTATCGGGTTGAAGAACGATACTACGCACGGCTTCATTATGTTAAATAACCGGGTAGAGAACCAGAAAAGCGTGGCTTTTTACACAGATGGAACCGACTCTAAAACGAGAAAGGTCTATAACCCCAACCAGTTGAAAGGTTACCTGGTGGGTGATAAAGCTTACAGGAGTATCAACTATAGCGGCGGGCTTTCCTCGAAGAAACAGGAATTCGTACTGGAAGTGAAGCCCGGTCGCCTGGCTCAAATGGTTTATTATCTCTCCAATAGCGACGCGGAAAGCGAACAACAGATGGTTTGGTACCGCGAAGACGAAGATCCTCTCCAGCATAAGGAGCTTGTTCTCGGTTTCGCCAAAAAGATGAGCCGGCTTGTTAGCGATTATCCTGAACTCGCGAAGAAGATTGAAGATAAGGAGGAAGGCTACCGCATAGGGAAGGTCTTTAAAATCGTGGACGAGTACAATCAATGGTGGGCCAGCAAGGGCTGATAAATCCTCACGCTTATGAAGTTAATTGTCACCGGCCTCTTGGGCCTGCTTTTCCTGCTGCCTGCCCAGGCGCAAAAGATAAGATCTGCCGAGGTCATTTATACCTATCAAGGCCTGCCGCTGCAGCCGCTGGACAGGTCCATAAAGAACTACACCGCGAAGATCGACGCCCCGTATGAAGAGAAAAATAAAAAGCTGATCGCTGAATACGAGGCTGCAAAGAAGAAAGCGGAAGAAAAATATGCGGAGGAATTGCGGGAGTACCCGAAAAAAGTGAAGGAAGCGGAGGAAGCTTATGAGAAAGAACTCGCGGAATACAACAAGAAATCACTCGGTACCAAAGTGGTGGAGAAAGCGGTTTTGAAAGAAAACAATAAGCCGGTGAAGCAGATCCCTTCCGAACCTTACCTGGAACAGGTGGCTCCTCCGGTTTTAAGGACCAGCTACGATTACCCGGCCCTGGCCAATACTTATTTTTATCTCGGTGGTTATGAGAACAACCCCGACAACGCGGTGCAGGTGATCATTACGATGCACGGGTTTGATCATACTTCGCCGCGGGTGATGTCGGCCCAGAAAGATATGCTGAGCGTGAAAGGCGGGACTAGTACCACTTACAAGGCCACCTACTATCATATTGAGTATTCTTACCGTCACCCGATGTCCGTGAAAGTATTGCTGCCGGATGGAAAGGAGCTGATGAATGTGACCCCGCAACCACTGAATACTTACAAAATTTACAAATCGTCCGCGTCGGAGAAACCTCCGCAGGTGAACAGTGAACTGATGATTAAGACCAGTGAAGAGAAGCTGGTGCAGGATAATCTTATTTACATCACGGCTCTGGTGAACGACAAGTTCGGCTTCGCCAGGAAAGAGAGAAAAAGCGAGATATACTATGTGAAGGAAAAAGGTGATGAATACGCCGACCTTCTCAGCGCATTCAATGAAGCCTCCTCGGGTTTTAACCTCCTCGATAGAGACCCCGAAACAGCAGCAGGTAAATTGAGAAAAGCCGTCGCTACCTGGGAAACGGCGCTGAAAGAATCCAACCCAACGGATAAGAAGTCGAGGATTGATAAAGACATCACGATCGCGCTTTATTTTAATATCCTCGAATCTTACCTGGGATTGGTGGAACCCGAAGCTGCGCTGGGCAAGATCCGGCAGATGAGCAACCTGAGCTTGTCAGGGAGGGAAAGAGAGACCCGTGACGCCTTTGAACTGATTTTTACTGATTTGAAAAAAAGAAAAGAGATCAACTTATGAAAAGAATGGTGAGCCTCCTGATTGCCGTATTAGTTTTAATGACAACTTCCGCGCAGGTGACTGTGAGTACCGGTAGCCCGAAATTACTGGAGCTGACCAAGCAATCCCTGCATACCACGGAATCACTGGGCAGCGATCACTATTTTGTATTCCGTACGAAGGAAAATGCCCTGGATGTTTATACTGTCGTCAGCTCAGATGACAAGGGGAACATCAAAGACGTAAAGCCTTTGAAAATTGATAACGGCGTTTTCAACAATGGGTATTACATAACGGGTGTTTACGCGGTAGGAGGAAAGCTGTTCGCCGCGGTGGAAAACCCTGACAAGAACGGGGGCCTGAACCGCCTGTCCCTGCGGGCCATCGAAAATGGAGAAGTCAGTAAGAAGGATATTCCTGTTGGGGCGATGGAATTTAAGAAACTGATGAACCAGGGAAACTGGTTCATATCGGTTACACCGGACCGGAACCATCTCGCGGTTGTGGGACAAATGCCGCGTGAAAAGGATGAGCCCAATCAATACAAGTATTTCTTCCTCGATGCTTCCCTGCAGGTTACACATAAGGGTAACCTAAGTTTTCCCGAGGATGGAAAGCGGGTTAACTTCAATAAGTTCTACGCTTCTGACAAAGGAGATCTTTATCTGATCGAGAACGAGTTTGACAAAACTTACCAGTATCCCAAATTGTATAAGGCTTCGATCAGCGAACCTAAGGGTACGGTGATCCCGGTGCAGCCTTCCGATCCTTCGAAGAAGATCATGAGCTACACGGCAACGGTGAATGAGCAGGGTGACCTGTTATTGGCGGGCTATCACAAATCAAAGTCGGCTGTGGTGGTAGGTGACGAGCAGGGCAGGGGAACCTGGTTGTATTCCACGGCGGAGGGTAAAATGTTGTTGAACGAATTCGAGAAGCCCGTCCCGAACCTGAGCGCCCTGGGCCTGTTAAGGAATGGAGATACCTGGTTCCTGGTGGGCGAGCAATACAGGGCCGAACGGGAGGCGTCAACCGGTGTAGGAACGATGCAGGTGCAGGAGAATTATAACTACAGGCACAATGATGTATTGATAAGCGCGTTCGAGTCCAACGGCACATTGAAATTCGAGATCCCTCTGGCGAAGAATTATTCAGCACGCAATTTTGACGTGGACCTTTACCCGGCTTATGGTATTATGAACGGCAAGCTCGCGGTGGTGTACAATGATCACTACGGAAAGTATTTCCCTGAAAACCCCACGAGCACATTTAAGTTACCTGTACTCGTTTATATCAACAATGACGGCTTAATGGAGCCCCCGGTCCATTTCAAAAAGGAATTGCAGGGAACCAGTACTTCTTACACTTTATACCCGCATATATTCACTAATGGAAATAACCAGTTGGTGATGCTGAGTGGGAATGGGACGGGGGTGAAGGGCGTGGTATTTAAATAACAGCCAACAGCCGTTTCCCGCAGATCTCGCAGATAAAATACACGCAGATCTCGCAAATTGATTCCTTTCATTCGAAAAAGGATAATGTTTTCGAGCTTTGGGTATCAATCTGCGAGATCTGCGTTTAAATCTGCGAGATCTGCGGGAAACGGCTGTTCCAAATCCCAAATCCCAAATCCGGAATCCGAAATTTTCAAGAAAGTTTTTTTTCGTGTTCTAAATTTCTCTACCTTTTCCTTCCACTCTCCGATTAGTATCCCGAACCAGTATTCTTCATTTTAAAACTTGCATTATGAGAAAACTCCTGTTCTCATTGGTGGGGATCATCGTTTTCGCATCTGCCCGCCCGCAATCCATTACCCCTACGGTCATCAATTCTTCGGGAGGAAGCGCT
>CAMLEM010000047.1 GCA_946479005.1 uncultured Chitinophagaceae bacterium
GCCGAAACCAGCCATCATCGCATCATCCACGCGGTAAACCTCATCACTGATCTCGGGGATGCGGTGGGAGATATATGAGAAAAGCCCATAGTGGAAAAGTTTATAAAATTCTCCCGCTTTGTCTCCGGAGGCGGCCAGCATTTTGATCCTTTGTTGAAGGTCATCCACCGGTTTGGCCGCGTCTATGGAGGGAAATTTGGGTTTTTTCCTGGGTCCGTATTCGAAGGTTTTCAGATCGAGTGCAAGGATCTCTTTTTCTCCTTTTTCCGATTTACTTTTTTTGAAGAACCCCTGTCCTGTTTTATCACCCAACCAGTTGTTCTCCACCATTTTGTTCAGCCAGGCGGGAATGGTGAAGATCTCGCGGGATTCATCATAGGGACAATTATCATATACTCCCTTTGCCACTTTTACGAGGGTGTCGATACCCACCACATCGGCCGTGCGGAAAGTGGCCGATTTGGGGCGGCCGATAATGGGACCGGTGAGCAGGTCGATCTCGTCTATGTTAAGACCGAGCTGGTCCATCAGCTTAAACACCATCATAATACTGAACACGCCGATCCGGTTGGCGATGAAGGCGGGTGTGTCTTTGCAGAGCACGGTTGTTTTCCCCAGGAAAAGATCACCATATTCCATTAAGAACTCAACCACCCCCGGGTCAGTATGAGGAGTAGGGATGATCTCCAGCAACCGGAGATACCTCGGCGGGTTGAAGAAATGCGTGCCGCAAAAATTATTTTTAAAATCTTCCGAACGTCCTTCCGTCATCATATGGATGGGGATGCCGGATGTATTTGATGTGATCAGGGTTCCGGGCTTCCGGTGTTTCTCCACCTGTTCAAATACTTTTTGTTTGATGTCAAGTCGCTCCACCACCACTTCGATGATCCAGTCGCAGGAAGCGATATCCTTCATATCATCCTCGAAATTCCCGGTTCGGATCTTTTTGACCACATCGGGAATATAAACCGGGGAGGGATTGCTCCTGATCGCAGCGGCGAGGGCGTCATTGACCAGCTTGTTTCTTTCCGCAGGTTTCTTAGATTCTCTTGCGGCCTCTGGAACTATGTCGAGCAATAGAACCTGGACTCCCACACCTGCAAAGTGGCAGGCGATTCGTGAGCCCATTACGCCACTGCCTAATACGGCGACTTTCCGGATCGTTCTTTTGAGCATAAAAATTAGTTAGTTATGCAACTAAATCGTACTCGAAGATAAGTAAATCTATAATGGATTAAAACCAGGTCTCAGCAGCTCTCTCTGAATCCCCTGGGTTCTTCTTGCAGCAAAAAATACAGCGACAAGAAGGCTGCGTATTTTGGATGGTGATTATTGAAAAGGAGAAAATCCGCGTTCTTTAAGTTCCGCGTGATACTGCCGGCGGGTCTTTTTGTTATTTCCCACGCCAATGCTGGATTGGAAACCACCAGTGGCGATCTTGACCAGGTAATTGAAAACAGAACGGTTCCGGTTGCGGACCACAAGAAGAAGGGCGGGCTCCTTTTTGCTTTTGTTCCGGATCACAAAAGTGTTGGCCAGGAAACTCAATAATCCCTTTGTATTTCGACCTTCCAATCCTTCACCGTCTTTCAAAAGCAGTACTTTCAAGCCCGAATACTTCATTTGCATTTCCCCGAAGGCGAGATATTCATTGGCCTTCACCCGCAGGATCGCTGAATCCATCTCCCCGCTTTTGATATAGATCTTACCCAGTGGCACCAGCGCCGCATTCAGGACCTGCATCCTTGTAGGAAGGAATTTTGCCTGTATGTCCATCCCCACCAGGTCATCTTCGTAGGATTGTTTGAGTCCCAGTTCAACGCGTACAGAATCGAGAAGTGTGCCGGAAAGCAGGAGGTCGAGTGAATCACCGACATCGAAGTCCTGGCTTTTTACATTTTTTCCAAGGAGGCTGATCCCGCTGATGGGAATATTGACCGATTTACCGGAGGACGAGATTTCCGTGTACGAAACAGTACCATTTCGGGCCTCCAGGTTCTCCACGAATACAGGTAAGCCCAGTTCGCGCAGCAAATTCACCGGCAGGTTTTTGATAAGGCTGCTATCGTAGGGGAGGCGGGTATCCTTGATGATCTCGAGGTTGATGCCGTCTACCAGGAGTTTGGATCCCTTAATGCTGTTATCACTTATGAAGGCCCCAATATCGGCATCGGCCAGGAAGATCTTCCCGGTATTCATCTTCAAATAATCCTTTTGAAGTTGCTGCCTGGCAAAGAATGAATCGGGAGTGAAGAGGGGAAGCAGGGAAAGGGAGTCTATGCCGAACATTTTTGCCGGCCGGCTGATATTCAGCCCACTCCAGCTCAGCACATTGTTAGGGCCTTTCAGGGAACCGTTGAACCCATTGACCCGAAACCGAAGGTTTGCCTTTGTGAGATTTTTGAGATCGGTGATCGAGGAATTGCTAAGCCCCAGGTCCTGCAGCCCGATCCTTTCTATATGAAGAGTTTGCTTTTTCTTTCCCAGACTGTCGAATAACAGATCTCCGGCATTCATTGATTGGAGTACTGCCTGCCAGTCTAACCCCTGCCTGTTCTCCCGGAGACTGAGATCTGTAATGTCCGCGCTAATATGGCCATTCCCGGTGTTGAATTTTTTTCCCTGCGGACTTTGAAAGGAAAATTTGGCCAGGGAGAGAGCGAGTTTTTTTACCAGCAGGTCCCACCCGTTTTCTTTCCGGTTGACCAGGCCGGAGATCTCGATCGCATTGCCGGAACCCCGGCCGTCCCATTCGATTGCCAGGTTGCCATTCGTTTTTTTCGTTTCATATTCAAGGCGGGGATCTTCAATACGGAGTGAGTTGATTGAAAGTTCCGGCATCTGGGGGGTATCGTGTTCACCCGCGACAAGCAGGGCTTTTAAAAAGGGTGACTGGATCACCACATTGTCAAGTTTCGCTTTCCCGTCGAGATAAGTTTGCACAAAGGGAATAAAGCTCAATTGCGGCACTTCAATCGAGAGCTCACCCCTATCGTCTTTCCTTTGATATGTAATGCCGGTAAAAGTCGCCCGCTGCAAATCATCCACCTCATATTTTGTGATCCTGGAGTTTGAATTCTTTCCCCGGATGTTCAGCTTCGAACCGCTGAATGTCAGTCCATCCAGCCTGAGGGATTTTCCCGGCCGTTTGTCAAGTTGCTCAAAAGCGAGTTCATCGAGATGGGTGGAATAATTGACGTCCCTTATCATCCCGGTCACCGTTGTATTCTTCCCTTTGACATTGGAGATATTCAGCACAGAATTCATTTCCCTTCCACCGGTACCGGTGTTCAAACTGAATTTTGCCTTTCCCCAGCTGATATCACTCGAGATGATATCACCCTTTTTTTCGTCCACCAGCATTTTATCCACCAGTACGTCTTCCAGCTCTAAAGCGAACTTGCCCCGTACATCATTGATATCGAGAAAGCCCGCGGAGAAATGGCCGGATTGGCCAATGTACCGGATGTCTTTCATCTTCATTAGCACGTCCCCGGCGCGGATGATGCCATCTTTAAAATCAAGCGAAGTCAGGGAATTTTTTATGCCTGCGAGCTGGGTTGACTTCAACAGGTTATAACTTTCTATGGACAGGGTGGCCTGGTCGAGCTGGATCCGTACATTTTTATTCACCTTCAGGTCGATCTTGCCGTCCACTACATCGAGATACGCAAGATCCATTACTTCGTTGATGGAGGCAAGGGATTCAAACACATTGGCACCTCCCCGTTTTCCCAGTTTATCGGAAACGGTATAATCAATCCACGGATGAAAAAGCGTCGCCTGGTCTGCCTTGAGTTTTCTTTCAAAAACCAGGGCATCCCAGGAAAGCCCTCCGAGGTAAAATTGCGGGATATTGAATGTATTTATGATCCTTCCCCGGTCCAGTTTATGAAACACGAAATTGCTGAGATGAATGCGATCATCGCGGAAAAGTACACTGTCAAACTGCACACTGTAGCTGCTGTCGCGGATGAAATTCTCATAGTTCCGGATCGCCATCGTAAAGCTTCTAACCTTGATGGGAGTTTTGGCATCCTGCCGGATGCTCAAGCCTTCCATATCGAAATTATTACGGGTGAACGAATAGGAAGTGGGTACGCCGTTCTTGACCGTGTTAATATTAAAGTCTGCATTGCTCACCACTACATTATTGAGCAAAAGATCTCCGGTAAGTTGTTTGATGATATCTTCCAGGCGGGGGGTGACATTCTCATCCTTTCTTTTCCCCAGTTCCACGGAGAGATTGAACTTTGGGTTTACGCAGTACACCGAATCGGCCTTGATCACTTCCGCCTTGTAAAGCGTATCGAAGTCAATATCGATAAGCTTCAGGGCATCCATATACATTGTAAACGCCGCTGAAGAACTGTCCGTCTTCAATGCCGCGATGGTGCAGGTATCAAACTCCACGAGTTTTTTTTGCAGGTCGATGTTGAATTTCTGGAAACTGAGCCGGTGCCGTTCATCGGGAAAGACGATATCCTGGTCGTGCGTCCTAAGGATCACGTTATCACTGAACAGGATTTTATCCCGGGCGCCCTGGATGGTCGTGTCCACGGAAAGATTATCGATCTGGAAAAAAAGATTATTGATCACGATGGGACGCCGGCCCGGTTGTATCCTGTTGACCAGTGTGAATGTCCCTTCGTCGATGAGGAACCGGGAAACACGAAGTACCTGCAATGCATCCTGGATGGAGTTATAGATATTTCCCATTTCCTCGGGAAGAGAAATGTCCGATTCGGTCACGTCCTGGCGCTTCTCACTTCTTTTCAGGCGGGTTACCACGATATCCGGTTTCATCAGTGTCAGCGTGTCAATGATGATCCGCTTATCAAAAACGATGGGCAGGATGGCATCGACTTTCAGGCGGATTTTTTCCACGCTAAAACGGTAAGAGGAACTGGCCCCCACGGTGTCAGTGGAAAAGAAGACAGCGTTTTTAAACTCCATTTTCTTGCTGAACCAGTTGAAGCTGAATTTGTCCACCTTGAGCCGGATCTTCCCGTTGGAGCGCGATTCCACGAGGTCTTCGATCAGCTGGCGGGCGTGCGCCTTAAACCAGAAATGAAAAGCAACGGAAGCAACGATCAGGAACCCCAGTATGTAACCGGAGATCTTAAGGATCCGTTTGCCAAAGCGCCTGTTCGTCAAGGTGCGGAATTGTTTTAACCTTCAAATTACTGAATAAAGCGGGCTTTGGCCTAACTCTTTGGTCGTGAATGACCTGTTAAAAGGTCAACTCACAAGTGAACCGGGACTAACAGTTTCTTCCGGTTTAAGTAACCGCAGTTTGCCGTCCTTATCTTCTGCCGTCAGGATCATCCCCTGGCTTTCGATCCCTTTCATTTTACGGGGTGCCAGGTTGGTCACCACGATCACCTGTTTGCCGACCATTTCTTCCGCTGTATAGTGTTGCGCAATCCCTGAAACGATCGTCCTTTTTTCAGATCCCAGGTCCACTTCCAGCTTCAAAAGCTTATCGGCTTTTTCCACTTTGGAACAGGCAAGGATAGTGCCTGCTTTCAATTCCAGTTTGGCAAAATCATCATACTGGATGATAGCCTTGGCCGGCGCTGCATTTAATCCGTTTTCGGTTGACGGGACTTTTCCTTCAGTCATTTTTCCTGATTTTAATTTTTCAACCTGGGAGGCGATCTCTTCGTCTTCGATCTTCCGGAAGAGGAGTTGCGGCTCGCGAAGGCTGTAGCCGACACTGAGCAATTTCATTTTTCCGGCGTTCTCCCAGTCGAGCATTTTTTCGACCACTTTCATCATATGGATCATTTTCCCGGCTGTGGCGGGGAGAATGGGATTGACATAGATCGCAAGATTGGCACAGAGTTGAAGACAATGATGCATCGTATTATCTATCGATCGCTGCGCCTCTGAATTCGCAGGATCTTTTTCAAGTTGCTTCGCTTTTATCCAGGGTTCTTTTTTCTGCAGGTACTGATTTCCTTTTCTTGCCAGGTCGATCACAGCGTAGAGCGCTTCCCTGAACCGGTAATTATCGAATGCCTCTTCCAGGATCCTTTTAGTATTGGCGATCTCGGTTTGCAGCTCGCGGTCATTCTCATCCGTTAAGCTGTCGTGCAGGGGCGGGACCTTCCCTTTACAGAGCTTATGCATCAGGACAAAGCTGCGGTTGACGAAGTTCCCGAATATGGCCACGAGTTCGCTGTTCACCGCATCCTGGAATCCTTTCCAGGTGAATTCACTGTCTTTTGTTTCCGGGGCGATCTGTGTGAGATAATACCTCAACATATCCACGCACTGCGACCCGCCATTTTCTTTATCAACAAAATCCGTGATGTAATCGCGCATATCCAGCTTCCAGTTGCGGCTGGTACTCATCTTATCTCCTTCGAGATTCAAAAATTCATTGGCAGGCACATTACCCGGGAGAATATTGCCGTGAAGCTTCAGCATCACAGGGAAAATGATGCAGTGGAATACAATGTTGTCTTTCCCGATGAAATGGACCAGTTTGGTGCCGGGATCATACCAGTAAGGCTTCCAGTCTTTATGGTTATCAAGCGCCCATTGTTTGGTGGCGCTGATGTAACCGATCGGCGCATCAAACCATACATATAATACCTTGCCCTCTGCTTCGGGAAGAGGAACTTTTACCCCCCAGTCAAGGTCGCGGGTAACCGCACGGGACTGCAATCCCCCTTCGATCCAACCTTTACATTGTCCCACTACAGTGCTCCGCCAGTCATCTTTATGATCTTCAAGTATCCATTTCCGTAAGAATTCTTCGTGTTTACCCAGGGGAAGGTACCAGTGGCTCGTTTTTTTCCTGATAGGAGGCTCGCCGCTGAGCGTACTCACAGGATCGATCAATTCGTCGGGGCTTAATGTACGGCCGCAGTTCTCACACTGGTCGCCGTAAGCGCGGTCGCTGCCGCAATTGGGGCATTTCCCCCTGATGAACCGGTCGGCGAGAAAGGTGGCAGCCTTTACATCATAATATTGTTCGGTTTCCCTGATCTCGAGTTCTCCCCGGTCATTCAGGTAAGTAAAAAATTCCCGAGCTGTTTCGTGATGCACCGGTTCGCTGGTGCGATGGTAGATATCGAAGCTGATATGGAGCTTTTCAAAATCCTCCTTCATCGCTTCGTGATATTTGTCGATGATCGCCCGTGGCGTAGTACCTTCCTTCATTGCCTGGATGGGGATCGCGGTACCGTGTTCGTCGCTTCCACAAACAAAAACGACGTCTTTTTTCTTCGCTCTCAGGTATCGTACATAAATATCCGCGGGAACATAGGCCCCTGCCAGGTGGCCCACGTGTTTCAGGCCGTTGGCATAAGGAAGGGCCGAGGTGATCAAATATCGAGCAGGTTCTTTCATTGCCTAATACGTTGAAAAACAAACAAAATTAAGGGCAAATCTTGTATGTTAGGCCCGCCTTGTTAAATTGCGTAAATGATCAAAATACCGCCATACCTCAAACCCGGTGATACCATTGGTATTGTTTGCCCGGCTGGCTATATGACCCGCGAGAAAATTGAAACCTGCGTGAATACCCTGCAGGAATGGGGATACAAAGTAAAGATCGGGAGAACCGTGGGAAGCACATCCGAGACCTATTTTTCAGGAACTGACAAGCAACGGCTGAAAGATCTGCAAAAAATGATCAATGATAAGGAGGTGGACGCGGTGCTTTGCGGGCGAGGTGGATATGGAATGGGGCGCATCATTGACCGGTTGAAGTTGCGGAAATTCCGCAAACATCCTAAATGGGTGATCGGCTACAGTGATATCACGGTTCTGCATTCGCACCTGTATTCCAGGTATGGTATATCCTCCCTGCACGCGCCGATGGCTGCGGCCTTCAATGAGGAGGGATTTAAAACGCCATTTGTACTTTCCCTGAGAGACGCGCTGGAAGGAAAGCCGATGGAATACCATTGCGATGCGCACGAGTTCAACCGGCCCGGGTTGGCTGAGGGAGAATTGGTGGGAGGGAACCTGGCCCTCCTGGCGCATTTAACCGGAACGGGTTCTGACATCCGGACCCGCGGAAAGATCCTTTTCATTGAAGATGTGGGGGAGTATCTCTATAACATTGACCGGATGATGCACCAGTTGAAAAGAAGCGGCAAGCTTTCCAAACTGGCGGGATTGATCATTGGGCATTTTTCGGAGACAAAAGATACGGAACGGCCTTTCGGCAATTCTGCTTTCGGGATCATTCGCGACCTCGTGGAAGAATATAAATACCCCGTGTGTTATGGATTCCCTGTCAGCCATACAGTGGAGAACGTGGCATTGAAGATAGGTTTCCGTTGTCGGTTGGAGGTTAAGCAGGAAGGGGTAGTGTTGCAGGAAAAATTGGAGAAGCGTACCTGATAAATGCATTAAAAAGAGCCCTTCAAAGCAACGAATCGATCTTTTGACGATACAATGGGAATTCTGTCAACTCATTATGTCCGCCCTTTTCAATCGTGATCAATTCCGCCCCCTTGTTTTTCTTCAATAACCATTTCGAATGCTTGTAAGGGACCACGCGGTCGCGGGTGCCGTGAAAAATGGTGATGGGTTCCCGGATGAATTCAAAGTATTCGTGCGTTGGAAGGGCATACTTGCTCAGGGGCATCACGGGATAAATGGGGAAGTAATGCCGCGCGAGGGCATCCATACTGTAATAAGGCGTCTCAAGGATCAGGCGCTGGCAATCCCTCACCATCGCCAGTTGAGAAGCAATCCCGGTTCCCAGGGACTTGCCATAGAGTATGATGTTTTCTGCCGGGAATTTTGAATTGGCCAGCTTGTAAAAAGTAAGCGCGTCTTCATACAGGATCTTTTCCGTTCTCTTCCCGGTGGATTTTCCATACCCGGGATAATCGATCATCCAGACCTCGTATTGATTACGGGTAAAAAAGGGCGAATATTTCGCATAGCGGCTGATATTCTCCCGGTTGCCGTGGAAATAGAGCACAACGCCCTTTCTTACGGAATCAGGAACGGTGAATTGTACGATACTGATGTTCTTTTCCTCCGTGACCGGAATATTCACTTCCTGGAAAGGGAAGGGAAAATTGAATGTGTGATCGGCGGAGAGTTTCCTGGGATGAAAAATAAAAAGTGTCTGAGTGAAGTAAAGAACGATG
>CAMLEM010000048.1 GCA_946479005.1 uncultured Chitinophagaceae bacterium
AGCAAGCCCGCATATCTTCACATCTGCGAAGGGGCAACGCGTTTATCTGATGGGAGGACTGACTCAACCAGCGGCAAACTGGCGGCCTACCTGGTTACGGATTTCGTAAAAGCCCTTACCATTTTTGATCAGTAGGCCGCGGCGGTAAATTCAATATCCGAAAGTTGTTTCGCCTTATTGAAACGTGCCATCACGGCCGACGCCTCCCGCGTTTGATCCAGCGCTTTATGTGCCTGGTAGAGTCCATATAGCGACCAGGGATTTTCATTATTCCGGTATAGATCTTTTTCAAAAGCCAGTTTTGCCTGTTCAAATTGCCTGGCCACGAGAAATGCATTTCCCAGGTATTGACCCGGGTTCAATAACCAGTCGCGGGGTTCATTATAAACCATCTTCTCTTCTATGGCTACGGCTTCCCTGAAAGCTTCTATGGCTTTATCGTAATCCACCCGGCGCAGGGCAATGCTCCCGATCAGTATTTGCCGTGCCACCTGGGCACTCTCGAGCGCTGAAGAAAATGGAGTTAAAGGAAGGGCAAGTCGCGGTTCTTCCATTAATTTCTCCATCACACTGAGTTCCTCGCGGGCTCCTTTCAGATCCTTTTTCCCTACGGCAGCCATACCCCGTGCAAAATGATATAGCACCCTGGAGTGAGTATGGGCAACGGGGGGAGAGGGGATTTTCAGGATCTCGTCCCATTTTCCGAATTTGACATCCACCAGCACGGGTGTGGAGTGAATATAAAGAATGGTGTTACCCAGGGCGCCTTCCAGGTCCAGGTATTCTGCGGGAATGCTCTCCCTGGTGGCGATCGCAGACTTTTTCGCATACTCATACCTGCCGGCAAGCAGTGCATTGTTTGTTTGCATATGCCTGTTATGTATCTCGTAAAGAAATACATTGGCGGTAACGGGTTCATAAACACGGATCATTTTATTAAATCCATCAACTGCTTTTTCATTCACCACGGTCCCTTTGTCGTATTGCCCCGCTCTCAGGTAAATATGTGAAGGCATATGAACTGTATGTGACAAGCCTGGCGTCAGCGAACCCAGCCTGTCGGCACTGGGGAGGGCGAGTTTGTAGAAAGGCGAGGGTTCCATTACGTGGATATAATAATGATTGGCGCCCGGATGTTTGGGCGTATGGGCAAGAAGCCGTTCCAGGATCTCGCGGATCTCTGGTGTCCAGGGCCTGGGTTCGCCATTGATCTCCCAGAGATCCCAGGGATGTTGCAACATCAGCGCATCTGCATACAAAGCTGCTACATCTGCATCGCCAGGGAATGCGTCATAGGCCTTTCTCATCGCGTCGACGTAGTCCTGGTTCAGTGATTCCCTCGATCTCGTTGAATCTTCAGAATACCGTTGCACCTGCGCCTTGATCAGCAGTTTTTCTTTTTCAGAGGCTTTCGATAAAAGGGTCATTGCCTTCCGGCTGCTAGCCAATGCCTCGGGTGAAGCGGCATAACCGATATCATTGATATTTGGACCATAGCTGAGCGCCTGTGCCCAATGAACCATCGCGCAGCCGGGGTCGAATTTCGCAGCTTTCTTGAATGAAGCCATCGCTTCGATGATATGGAAGGCATAGTACATATTGATGCCCTGGTTGAAGTAGACCTGGGCACTATCGCTGGTTGTAGTGATTTTCCATTGGTAAGGCCCGGCACCGGGGACCAGGGGTATATCGGCTTCTTCCATCAACTGCTGGAGGGATTCCCAATCGGGCCCGCAACCAATGATTCCTTTCTTTTCATTGACCCCATTTTTAGAAAACTTTCCGTGGGTAAACGCAAGCAGGAGCAGGGCGCATCCAAAAGCTCCGCATACAAAGGTTAATCGCTGCCTCATACGCTGGTTTTAATACCTAAAAGGTACAACATTCACCCGGAAGCCTGTTGTTGTTCGAGCTGTAGGATGCGGTCGAAGGTTTTTTCGTATTCCTGGTTCAGGCGGGCAATCTCCGTTTCCGTTCTCTTGTAGGCGGTTTCGGTCTCCAGGAATTTCTGTTTATCTGAATATACATTGGGGTCTGTGAGGGAAAGTTCAAGTTCTGCTTTTTCCCGGTTCAGGGTAGCAATCTTTTCTTCCAGTTGCTGGAAGTTCTTCTGCATCCTTTGCAATTCTTTCTTCGCTTCTTTATCAATGGCCTTCGGTTTTGGGGCTTCTTTGAGAACCGCCGTTTTTTTCTTTTCTGCGACCGGGCGCGCATTTTCTTCCACCACCGGCTTCTTCTCCTGTTTTTTTGAAGCCATTCTTTCCTTCCATTGTGTCCATTCATCATAGCCGCCCTTGAATTCCTTCACCTTCCTGTCCTCTATCTCCCAGATCTTATTGGCGGTTTTTGAAATGAAGTAGCGGTCGTGGCTCACCAGGATCAGGGAACCCTCATATTTGTTCAGGGCTTCGATCAATAGTTCGCAGCTGTGAATGTCGAGGTGGTTGGTTGGCTCATCCAGCATCAGGAAATTCGCTTTACTGACGATGGTCTTTGCCAGCGCCACCCTCGCTTTTTCTCCACCGCTGAGTATCCGGATCTTTTTATCCGCGTCGTCACCA
This sequence comes from uncultured Chitinophagaceae bacterium, assembly GCA_946479005.1. The sequence goes on from CAMLEM010000048.1 coordinate 2,562, forward strand.
CTGAAAAGGAAACAGCCCAGGAGAGATCTCAATTCCAGGTCTGTCATCTGGCTCCCGCATTCCTTCATCTCTTCCAGTATGGTATTGTCGAGGTCAAGCGCTTCCAGCTGGTGCTGGGCATAGAAGCTTTCCTCCACGTTATGCCCCCATTTTCTTTCTCCGGAAAACGTTTCTGTGCCGGCTATGATCCGAAGTAAGGTTGACTTCCCTTTCCCATTTGCACCGATCAGCGCGATCTTATCGCCCCGGTCGATCTCCACGGAGCTGTTTTCGATGATCACATTCTCCCCAAATGATTTTGAGACATCCTTCAATTCAACAAGCACTCTTCCCGGCACCTTATCCACCCTGAAATTGATCCTCATATTGGGCCTTTCCAACTCGGCATCTTCGATCCTTTCCAGTTTTTCAAGTCGCTTTAGGATACTTTGCGCCATCGCTGCTTTGCTGGCCTTTGCACGAAACCTGTCGGCGATCCTTTCCTGCTGGCGGATGTAGTCCTGCTGGTTTTCGTAGGCCTTTTGCTGAAGATCGATGCGGATGGCTTTTTCTTTTTCGTAAAAATCATAGTTGCCGCTATAGATATGGAGTTGTTGCTGGTACAATTCCACGATGCGGGTGACCATTCGGTTCAAAAAATATTTATCGTGGCTCACGATCACAACGGATCCTGCATAATGCTGCAGGTATTTTTCCAGCCATTCTATGGAAGGAAGGTCGAGGTGGTTTGTCGGTTCATCGAGAAGGAGAAGGTCAGGTTGCTGCAGGATCATCTTTGCCAGTAACACGCGCATCCTCCAGCCTCCGCTGAATTCCTTGTAAGGCCGGTTCAGCTCACTGTTGGAGAATCCCAGCCCCTGCAGAACCTCTTCTGTCCGGTGATGTATGTTATAACCGCCCAGGGTTTCCAGTTCGTGAAGCTTGTCGCTGTATTCGTGGAGGGTCTTTTCGTCGCCTGTGCGTTCCAGTTCCTTACCGATGATCTCGATCTCCTTTTCCAGCTCCAGTACTCTTTCAAAAGCAGAAAGGGCCACGGATAATATGGAATCATTAGTGTCAAAGCTCAGAAGATCCTGGTGAAGGTAACCTATGCTGGTATTCCTGCTTCTTTCCACGGTACCGGAAGAAGGCTGGTATTCACCTACCAGCAGTTTCAGGAGCGTCGATTTGCCGGTGCCATTGTAACCGATCAGCCCGATCCTTTCGCCGGGTTGAATATGCCAGGTGGCATCTTCCAATATGGTTCTTGCTCCAAATTCAAAGGTCACATTCTGTAATCCGGCCAGCATCCTGAGGGTCGTTGTGTTTTAAGAGCTGCAAAAATAACGAACCTGTCCTGGTTTGATGCCGCCATCTTATCAAGCGGCCAACGCATACAAAAAAAACAGGGGCCTCCAAAAAGAAGACCCCTTTCGTAACTGATAAAAAAAGCAAGGTTCACTGGACCACGATCTTATCAGTCACATTTATTTTATTGGCTTCACTGGTAATGCGGATCAGGTAGTTTCCTTTCACCGAAAGTTCGGGGAAACGGAATTCCTCAACCTGGGCGCCGCCGTTGATGTTAACTTCTTTGGTCCCAATGACACGACCCGTGATGTCGAGCAATTGCACCCGGTACCGTCCCACGGGTTGCTCCGTGAATGAAAGTCTTACGATGCCTTCAGTAACAGGATTGGGATATACGGCAATGCCTGGCTGTACGATCCGGTTTGTGGATTCGGTTCTCGCGGTGACATTCTCATCCTCTTCTTTGGCGGTTGTGCTGGCCGGCTGCTCTGTTTCTTCTTTTTCTTTCTTCTTTTTGGAGAAGGCAAGGTTTCCATTGGCCAGGTCGGAAGCATTGAACACGGCCGCTCCGTCGGTCATCCTTTCCGCCTGCAGTGTATTCAGATCGAGGCGGAAATATCCGAGGGTGGATTCCGAACTTGCCAGGATCACCTTGCTGCCTTCTTCCACCATTGCGCCATTGGTCGAGAAGCCCTGGGGCAGGCCCTTGATGGAACCTTTATAAATGGCAACCTGCGATTTGATATTTACCTGGTAAACGTGACGATAGGCCGTGATCAGGTAAAGGTTCCCGTTGTGATCGGCCACCATATCACCACCATAGTTCCCGTTACTATGAACGGAACGGGTGTTGGCGGGATCATCGGTGAGGGAGCCGAGTTCGGTGATGACCGGTTTTTTTCCTGTTGTGAAGCGGATGAGATTCCTGGCATCATTGGTCAGTGCATATCCATTACCATCCGATGCGATCACCATTCGCGTGACCTGGTTGTTCACGTCGTGCATTCCTTTCACTTTTCCAAAGTCTTCATTCTCGAAGAAATAAACCTTGTTTGACTTCAGGTCAATATAACGAAGCTGGTTAATGCCCATAGGAGTGTAATACAACCGGTCGTGCTTCTCATCCAGGGCGCAGGCTGCGGAGTTGGTGGCAAAGGGATCTGTCATAGAGATCCGGGGAGCATTACGAACATAAATCACTTTCCTCACCGTGCGGCCAGGATCCAGTTCCTCGTCGAGGTTCACCACTTTTTTGGGTGTCTTCACAATGGTCAGTTTTGCAGCCGGGGTCGGAGCTGCGGTTTCGGTCCCGGCCGTTTCAATGGGTTGGCCGGTCCGCGCATTCAGGGGCTTCGTTTCCTGGCGGCTATCGTAAACCTGTTTTAAAACTTCCCCGGTTTGGAGATCCACGAGACGGACTTCTTTCCATCCCCTGGCTCCTTTTTCTACCGCGGTGATGGCATAGCCTGTGGTCTTTGTGGTTTTCGATCTTTTGTTTTTCTGTGCGTTCACAGAGGGAACGATGGCGATCGCTCCCAGTAGGAGTAGAATTCTACATTTCATAACATTTGGTTTTATTAATTTAAACTACGATATATTTCGTTGACTCCAAAAAATAATGGTTCAGCGGTAAGGGGAGTGGGATGAAAGGTTCCGGGGGTGGGGCCTTCCTCATCCCGGTCATATTAAGGGGCGTGCAGAATCGTAAGCCACAGGTTTTCTTGCCGGAACATAACTCCCGAACAAAAATTTCATACAGGCACCATCCTTGTATTTATGGCCACGGATGAAGATTATTAAACTAAAAACAGAATTATGAAGAAGGTAATTTTTTTAGGTTTCCTGCTGGCGTCGGTGGGCGCGCTTTCCGCGCAGGAAGTAACGATGTACAGGGTGCACAATCCAAATAACACCACAACGGTGACAACGATCACAAACCCTCCGGTAGTGATGGTTCCCCAACATATCAACGCACAATTTGTGACCCGGCACCCCGGGATAACCGTGATCGAATGGGAACCGATGGATACCTGGTGGAGGGCTTCTTACCTGGCAGATAACAGGATCACTTATGTGTATTACAATGATGCAGGGCTTGATTTTAATGTAGCGCTGCCTGTATTGCATAACAGTGTTCCCGAAGAGGTGGTGGCTACCGCGATCGAACAATATGGGCCGGCTTTATATGGTTTGTCTACAATGAAGAATGCGGAAGGAGAATTGATCTACCAGGTGCACCTGATTGAGAATGGTAATTCGAGGATGACCTGGATCGATGCGAAAGGAACGGAGATGACGAATGTGTTCAGGAATAGCGATGATGAAGATGACGCAATGACAATGAACCGCTAAGTTTGTTTTCATTTCCAGGGTTATTCTTCGCTATGCGGCAGGAAAAGAGGGATCTTTTTTCCTGCCGTTCTTTTATGGAATTATTTAATTTTAGCGAAAGAAGTCCCGGATGAAAGCCCTCGCCCAAGCAGTCATTTTCATTTGCGTGTTCCTGGCCAGCCTTCCTGCCGCCGCGCTAACGATCTACGAGATCAGGTATGAGTTTAGGGGGCTTACCGAATTTCCGACCTATACCGCGATGCTGGTCCGTTATGGGAACGGCACCGGTTTTATGCGGGTGCGGTACACCAATAAGGCAAAGACCGAGGTGTATGTGGTCAATATGGAATTTGATGAGGTGGAGGGTCGCTCCAAGATCGACGGGATGCCTCATCTCACGCTGCAGTTCCGCGGAAAGAACCCCAAATACATTATGAATACGTCGGGGAAAAAGGAGAACGAAGCTTACAACCCCGACGTTCTCTGGTTTAAGAAGGAAGCGAATGACAAGAATTTCCGTCCCTGGGGAGTGACATCCCGGAATGAGGATGGAACTTATGAGCAGGGGACGATCGGCACCGTCAAGGTGATGAACGTGGAAGACCTCACCCAGTCGTATGTAAAGACTTATTTCCTGGATTCAGAGCCTTTTTATAAGAATTTGTTCAAGAAAAATCCGGTAGCAGTCAATCCTACAGGACCGGGAAATAACGGATCAACGAATCCCTCGCCTTCCACAACACCCACAAAGATCCACCTGGTGGTAGTGGCAGCCACAGAGGACCCCCGCATCGGCTTCAGCGTACAAAAGGATGTGATCAATTTTTCCAGCCAGATCAAAGATGTGGCAACTTTCCTTTCGCTCCCTTTGAACTATGTGGAGGTAAGCGGAAAGAATTTCGGGAAAGCGAACCTGGAGGCCGCTGTCAATAACCTCCGGCCGCAGGCCAATGACATTGTGATCTTCTATTATTCCGGCCACGGTTACAGTGCAGAACAAAACCCCCGTGAGCAGTATCCCCAGTTCGATCTCCGGCAAAGCCGGTTCGATGACATCCTCAAAGCCACGGTGAATGCGTCCGAAATCCTGAACCGTATCCAGTCGAAGAATGCAAGACTCAATCTTGTTTTCACGGATTGCTGCAACTCCAATCTTGGATTATTGAAACCGGAGGGCAAGAATTTCGCGCTGACCACCAAATCCCTTCTGGATTGGGAAAAAAGCTTCGTGTACGACCTGTTTATGAAAAGCAAGGGTTCCATTCTCGCAACGGCAGCCAAAAAAGGGCAATATGCATACGGGAATACGGATGTGGGCGGATATTTTACATCCAATCTCATTACCTCGATAGAAAAATACCTGAGCAAATTCCAAACCGTATCTCCCAGCTGGCAGCAGATCATCACGGAAGCGCAAAGTTCAACTGTAAAGCTGAGCTTGAGCAATACCTGCGCACCCAACGTCACCTGCCGGCAGGATCCCATCTATGCCGTGGATCTCAGGTAATGGCTTCATCGCCGGAGCTCCGCCGCTTTTTCATAGATGAACCTGACCATCGCGTTCTTGGATTCATCGGAAGTAAGATAAAGCTGGTATCGCTTGTCGCCGGCATTCACGATCATCAAAGCGGTGTTGGGAGGAATGGAGCCCAGGTTCTCACCCACCATAATCACTTCCTGTTCCGGCCTCTTAAGATCCATCTTCACGGTGATGGACACCGGTTTTGCGCTCAGGTGTTTTCGTGAGGCAGCGGGCATTCCGTTTACGTAAACCGATATTGTATCGCCATCGATCTGCCCATTATCATAAAAGTCGATCTTGATCAACCCTGTATCCACTTTGATCTCTTTTACCAGCTCGACTTTGCGATTTGTAACTGCAGGCGGGAGCTTCAGCTCGGGTTTGAAAGTGGATTTATCATACCGGATCAAAACGATGGTGCCTGGCGGACAGGCCGACTTGTTATCCATCGTCCTTCCCGTCCAGCTTCCCCGGAGCTGCTCTTCCGGCCCCGAGCCTTTATGATAGGTCAGCGCGTATTTCTTTATACAGGGTGTGCAATCAGACGGGATCTGGAAAGTGGTTACCCCCAGTTCGGTTATCGAAAAGCTGTTGTCGGGGAGAACCGTGCCCTCGAAGGTCTCTTTTACAAAATTGGAAGTATCGGAATAATGATAGGATACACCGGTGATCTTCGTTCCCACTACCTGCAGTTGGAGTTCGATGTTATAGACCGGGAAGCATCCACCCGGCTCCATCACGAGTCTCCCTTTCCATATGCCATTGATGTTCTGGGCAGGGGCCAGTACGGGGATCAGCCCCAAAAGAATAACTAAGAATTGTCGGTGCATCTGGAAGGAAAAATATGTGAAAAAGACGAAGCCCTTCGAAAAATTACAGTAGCGGTATCAGGGTTTACGGTAACGGAATTTGACGACGGCATTCTTTTGCTCAGTAGACGTGATGCGGGCCTCAAAACGTTGCCCGCCGGATTCAACGATCATCAACGAAGTGTTGGGCGGGATCCTGCCCAGGTTCTCAGCTACCATCACCAACTCATAATCGGCATCCTCATCGTCAATGGTGAATTTCACCTGCAGGGGAGAGGCGGTCAGCATTTTCGAAGACAGCACAAGTTTTTTATTCAGGTAAACGGAGATCGTGTCCCCGTCTATCTCCCCGTTATCGAATAACTTCACGGTTACTTCGGGCGTTGTCACGGTAAATATCCTGACTACCTCGTTGGTGCGGTTCTTCAATACGGGAGGTGTGGGGATCACCGGCTTGATCACCGGTTCCCTGATCACTTTAGCGGAATCCTTTTTTACGGGAGGAGTTGTTTTATTGACCGGTTTGTT
>CAMLEM010000049.1 GCA_946479005.1 uncultured Chitinophagaceae bacterium
CAGGTCAACCGGAATGTATTAGCGCCTACACTGGAATTGATGGTATTCCAGTTAGCCCCGTTATCAACGGAATATTCAACGGTTTGGGTTCCCGTAATACCGGCACCATCCCAGGTGATCACTTCGTTTTGCGTGGGGTTGAATGATTCGCCACCATTCGGATAAGTCACCTCGATGTATGGTTGTTCAATACTCCAGGTAAGTGTGTATTCCTGGGGTCCTGTAGGAATAAGCGTACCGGCAACGCGAAGGGTATAGGCGCCGGCTGTTGGATTATCAATGGTCACCTGTTCGATATTGGAGATATTATCAACTCCTCTTACGGCAGGAGTTGCAGGAGAAAGCCTGTCCAGGATCCAGGGCAGGGTGGTAGTAGCGCCATTGATCACGGAAAGGTCGAGATTGTTTACAAGCGCGGGGTTGGCATTGGCTGCACCGGCGGGATCGTTCCAGGTGATCATTACTTTTAAGCGCGCCGTACCCGCAGGAACGTTGATGGGGGCATCGATGGTGGCGCCATTAGCGATCGATCCTACCACATAGCGGTTATCTTCCAGGAATTTAACAGAACTCAAAGCATTCACCCTTCCATAACCAAAGCGGTAATCAGGCCCTGCGTTACCAAGATCCCTGGCCCCATTCAGAAGTATATTCTTGACCAGGGCGGAAGGCGGAAGATTATTTGAATTGAGTTGCTTATATCGCTGTACCAGGAGAGCACAGGTTCCGGCTACACCAGGTGTCGCCATTGAGGTTCCTGATAAGGTCACATAGGTACTGGTTGTTGAGTTCGTCGAGAATACACTTGTTCCCATCGCGCTGATCTCGGGTTTGATTCGCCCGTCCGCTACAGGTCCGCAGCTGCTGGTTCCCGATAGTCCTTCGTTGGTATTGATATCGGCTACCACGATATTATTTTTTGCAGGCTTGCCACTGGATGTGATCGTGTACCAGCCACCTGTGCAAACGGCCTGGGAATTGCCGGCGGAATGACAATGAATATGGTGGGGAAAATTATTAAGATTTTGGTCCGTCGCTGCAGCTGTTGCCGAGTAAGAGATACCAGTTCCGGTGGCACTGCAATTGGGAGTACCCGAACCATAAGAGTGTGAACTGACCACCAGGTTGTGAGTAGGGATACCGGTAGACATTTCAGTTTGAATATTCCCGCTGAAATTCCAGGAAAACAGGGTGGCATTGGGGGCCATTCCCTGCGCCGTATGGTTTATCAAGCCTCTTCCCGTGATCGTGCCTGCACAATGCGTGGAATGCTGGGAAACAGAACTGGCTTCAACCTGTGTGACCCTCCCTACAGGAGAAAAATCCAGGTGCTGGCTGATCGCGCCTTCATCCCAGATCCCAATTGGAATGCCGTCTCCTTTTAGGTTTCTCGTGCCATCATTCAGCACATTGACGCGATGTAAAGTGCGGCCGGGAAGATTCTCCGTAAAATTTGGTGGTTCGATATATTCTGTCCATTGAACGAAGGGAAGTGCTGCGATCTTTGATGCCTCCTGGGCCGGAACCCGCAGGGTAAATCTCCTGAACATAGGCATCTCTTCCACGATGAACGCGTTCAGCGAAGCAAAACTTTGCTGTACACGGGAGGCTGGCAACAACTCGTATGTGATCACCGTCACATCCACGGTACCCGCCGATTTGATGGCGTGAGCGGGTGCCTTATTCTCAAGCAATTCGGGAATGGCCTTTTGCGCGGGTGTGAAACGGATCACACTCCTTACATTAAAAGTCGAAAATAAATTGGGATCCACGTTCCTGCTCACGGAAGCGGTGTATGCGTAATAAGGAATGTATTCCAGCAACTCGATCCCCGCGGCCTTCATTTGCGCTTTCACTTCGTTAGAGGGAATCGAATGGAACTGCAGCGTTACATAATATTTATCACCAAAAGCGCTGTTGCGGATCACCTCGCTGTTTTTCGACAGGGTGGAGGCGTTGGCTGAGGGGATGAATTTTCCGGCGTGAAGACTGATGTGATAATCCTTTTGCGGGCCTTGCGAAAACACGGCAAGAGGCAATAACAATGCAGCGATCACCGTCCTGATGAGGGTAAAAAATCTTTTCATACCTGACTATTAATTTTGATTGGGGACCGGTTTTGAAACGGCAGGGGAAATTAAAGAAAATTAATGAGCCGCCGTTCCGAAATTCTCCCCCGTTTTTTACTACCTTTCTGTGACCAGTACCTCAAAATCAAAGGAATATGATCGTAGAATGGAAGGGCGTTTACCCGGCCCTGACGACCCCTTTTAAAAAAGATGACAGCCTGGACCTGTCAATGTTCAGGAAAAATCTAAATGCCCAGTTGGAGGCAGGAGTGCAGGGGATCGTTTTGGGCGGCACCCTGGGAGAAGCCAGCGTGCTGGAGGAAGCTGAGAAGGAAGAGTTGGTGAAAGCCTCACTTGAACTGATCAAAGGCCGGATACCCGTGATCCTCAACATAGCGGAAGGCTCCCTGCAACGCGCGGCGAAGCAGGTGAAGAAAGCTGTTGAATGGGGTGTGAACGGTTTGATGTTGCTCCCGCCGATGCGATACCGGACGGATCATCGCGAAACGGTTCATTGGTTTAAAACTATTGCCGGGGCCTCTGATCTGCCGATTATGATCTATAACAACCCGGTGGATTATAAAACGGAGATCACCCTGAATATGTTCGAGGATCTGCAGGAGTGTTCAACCATCCAGGCCGTGAAGGAAAGTACGAGGGACGTCACCAATGTAACGAGAATGCGTAACCGCTTTGGGGAGCGATTCCACATTCTTTGCGGTGTGGATACCCTGGCGATGGAAGAACTCTGCCTGGGAGCCGACGGTTGGGTGGCCGGACTGGTTTGCGCCTTTCCCCGGGAAACCGTAGAACTTTATCAACTGGTAAAGAATGGACGGATGGATGAAGCTACCCGGTTATACCGGTGGTTTATGCCCCTGCTTGAACTCGATATTCATCCAAAACTGGTGCAATATATCAAGCTCGCGGCAGCGGAAACGGGTTTGGGGTCTGAATACGTACGGGCACCCAGGTTACCGTTGGAGGGATCGGAAAGAGAAAGGATACTTTCAGTGATCCGGCAGGCCATTCAGCAAAAAAAAGAAATCTATGTTCAATGATGCGACGGTAGATGAGATCCACGACATAATGGAACTTTCCTGGAAGGCCTTTTTACACTATCGGAATTCAGGTCTGAAACAACGGGCCGCGTTTATGCGGGCCATCGCGTTAGAAATTGAAAAACTGGGGGATGAGCTTTTACAGGTTGCAGAAGAGGAGACCGCACTTCCCGAAGCACGCTTACGAAATGAAAGGACAAGAACGATTTTCCAGTTGAACTCTTATGCCGATGCCTGTGAGAAAGGCGACTGGCTGGAGGCAAGGATCGATCGGGCCATACCCGGGAGAAACCCTCCCAAAGTGGAACTGCGTAAAATGCGGGTACCCCTGGGACCCGTGGTTGTTTTTGGCGCTGCCAATTTCCCTTTTGCTTATTCAACCGCCGGCGGAGATACCGCTTCCGCCCTGGCTGCGGGCTGCCCGGTAATAGTAAAAGCGCATCCGGCTCACGCACGCACCAGCGAATTGGTAGCTTCCGCCATAATGAAAGCCGCAGCGTCTCAATATCTTCCACAAGGGATCTTCGCACACGTTCACGGAGTTTCTTTCGAAGTGGGAAAAGCATTAGTAGAACATCCGCGAACGAAAGCAGTGGGCTTCACCGGTTCACAGGCTGGAGGGAGGCAACTCTTCGACTGGGGAAGCCAGAGGAAGGACCCGATCCCCGTGTTCGCCGAGATGAGCAGTATCAACCCGGTATTCCTGCTTCCACGCAAACTGGAAGCAGAGGCCGAAGCCATTGCCAAGTTGTATGCATCTTCGATCACGCTGGGCGTTGGACAATTTTGTACGAATCCGGGTTTGATCATTGCCATCAACCAGGAAGCGCTCGGGGTTTTTATCGGGAAACTGGGTGATTTGATCCGGGATGCCGGTCCCGGTACTATGCTGAATGCAGGCATCTTCAAAAATTACGTGGAAAGAAGGGCCAACGCGCTTTCCCAGGCGGGTGTGGAAATGGTCGCCGTGGCCGACGCTGAGGCTCAATTCAACCAGGGAGTGGCTACCCTCGCGGCCGTCAGTGCCCGCGACTTTCTGTCCAATCCACTTTTGCACCAGGAAGTGTTCGGCCCTTATTCGCTCATTGTCAAATGCGCCGACATCCACGAGATGAACGAAGTGGCGATGCGTTTGGAAGGGCAGCTCACTGCCACCCTGATGGCGACGGAGGAAGATCTTGAAAATGCTACGGAGCTGATCGCGAATGTGAGGGAGATCTGCGGAAGGATGATCATCAATGGCGTGCCCACAGGGGTGGAGGTCACCGCGGCTATGCATCACGGGGGGCCTTATCCGGCAACAACCGATTCTCGCTTTACCAGCGTGGGAGAGGATGCCATTAAGAGATTTTCAAGGCCGGTGGTGTTTCAGAACTGGCCGGAGAAATTTTTGCCGGAGGAATTGAGGGATGAAAATGTTTTGGGGATAGCAAGGATTGAAGGGTGATTTTTTGTTTCCCACAGATTTCGCAGATTTTCCCGCAGATTTCGCTGATCAGTTCCTCAAAGGCCGAAACTTATTAATCAATTTCGAAGATGGGGTATCAAATCTGCGAGATCTGCGGGAAAATCTGCGAAATCTGCGGGAAACAATTCACAAACTATAAACCACCGCATCCTCTTTATAATGCTTGTACACAAACCAGGCAGTAACCAGGATGGATATTAGGAAATACACAGCAAGCACATAAGAAATAATGTTCGTATAACCATTTGCCCCGAACCAATCCCGCTGCATCACCAGCATCCCGATCCCCATTCCGCTTCTCAACAATTCCCATCCGATCGCATAGGGATTGCGGTCCATCAACTCAGTTAAAGAATAAACACTCAGGAAAACAAAGCCGCCATAAAGAAAGATATAACTCGCGTTCAAAGAATTGATCAGCGCGATATGTCCAAAAAAATAGGAAAGGAAAAAAAGGATCATCATCAACTGTACCCAGCTCCAGGTGTTTAGGGCAGGAGAGGTTCTCGTTTCGTATTTCTCAAAATGGTAAACATCTTCGATCTTGTATACTGGGTATTTTTCTTCCACGTCAGCGGGCCGATACCCCGTTCTCCGGAACCAGAGTGTGAATTTCTCTTTCCAGCTCTTCGTTCGCCAGGCATCCTTGATCATCAGCACCAGGTGCTGGAAATTGATGCGGATGGGATTCCAGGTCCGAACGGGACGCGTGATCCCATACACGGGCGGCGCTTCCGGTAATTCTTTCTGGTAAGTGCCGAATAATTTATCCCAGAAGATAAATATCTGTCCCAGGTTCTTATCGAGGTATTCCTTGTTGATGGCGTGATGCACCCGGTGATGGGAAGGGGTTACTATGATATGCTCCAGTACGCCCATTTTATTGATATGCTGGGTATGGTACCAAAACTGCGCGAAAAGATGCAGTGGCCCGACCGTCGCGATCACTTCCGTGGGAACGCCGAGCATCGCGGCGGGAAAAAGGAGAAAGTTGAATGGGTTCACGAACATGGAAATGCTTTGGCGCAGGGCACAGGCCAGGTTGAAATCCTCACTGCTGTGATGAATGATGTGGAGGTTCCAGAAAAGGTTAATGTGGTGGCTCCACCGATGTACCCAGTAGCCGGCCAAATCCAGGGCAATGAAGGCGATCACATAGGTGAGCCAGGTTGATTCCACCTGGTAAATGGTAATATTCCTGACCAGCCATCCATAAGCCAGGATGGAAATGCTCAATCCCAGCACATCCTTGGTAACATTGGTCACGCCGGAAGAAAGACTGGAGATCATATCCATATTCCGCACCGTGTCCCTGTTCCTTCGCCAGCCGTACCATTTTTCAAAAAGCACCAGCAGGAGGAAGGCCGGCATGGCGATGAGCAGGATCTTGCCATAGGTTTCCATAGGATAAATTTACAAATGTTTGCGAATGCTTCCTTTCAAATTGGATAGCTTTGAAGGTTAATGAAACCTCAAAAGCCCTGGACCTTCGAATGCATTGACGCTCATACCTGCGGAAATCCTGTACGACTGGTCGTTTCCGGCGGACCGGACCTCGAGGGCAGGGATATCGCCGAAAAACGGCAGCATTTCATCCGGGAATTCGACTGGATCCGTACCGGGCTGATGTTCGAGCCCAGGGGACACGATATGATGAGCGGGAGCATTCTTTACCCGCCTTCCGACCCTGCCAATGATATGGCCGTCCTGTTCATTGAAACCAGCGGCTGCCTGCCAATGTGCGGGCACGGTACGATCGGAACGGTGACGATCGCCATAGAAAAAGGACTGATCAGGCCGAAAAGAGGGGGTTTTCTCCGGCTTGAAACTCCCGCGGGTCTGATCGAAGTGAGTTATTTGAAAAAAGAGAACAGGGTTTATAAGGTGCGACTTACCAATGTGGTCTCCTTCCTTCATAGTAGCGGACTGGATGTTACGGTGGATGAACTGGGCCCCTTGAAAGTGGATGTTTCCTTTGGCGGAAATTTTTATGCCATCGTGGATGAACAGGAACATTTCAAAGGGATCGATCATTATCCGGTTGAACAGTTGATCGCCTGGGGAAGAGAACTGCGGAAGAAAGTAAATGAGTCGTATGCTTTCATCCACCCCGCTGACGAACGCATCCGGGGCTGTTCGCACGTACTCTGGGGAGGAAAGCCAAAAGATGCTTCTTCCTCTGCCCGCAATGCTGTTTTATATGGAGAAAAAGCGATCGATCGCTCCCCCTGCGGCACGGGTACCAGCGCGCGGATGGCACAATGGTACGTGCAGGGCAAACTTAAAAAAGGAGAGGAGTTCATTCACGAAAGCATCATTGGGAGCCGCTTTACCGGCCGGATCGAAGAAGTGCTGAGTATGGGCGAACTTCCCGCCATCAGGCCCTCCATTGAAGGCTGGGCGAAGATCTACGGCAGGAACAGCATCATCATTGATCCCCGTGATGATCCCTATGCGTTTGGCTTCCAGGTTTTATAGCGAATGGTTAGTTTTACAGATACCAATTAAATATTCAATGAGAATTCTTTCCGTATTTATCCTGGCCCTGCTTCTAAATCTTTCCACCTGGGCCCAGGACCCCCGGGTGGCCCGCTTTGATTCGCTTTTTGATGAAGCTTATAAAAAAGATGAGTTTAATGGGAATGTTCTGATCGCCGAAGAGGGAAAGATCATTTACCAAAGATCTTTTGGGCTTGCAGACCGGAAAACCGGTGCGAAACTTAACAACGAATCCATTTTCGAGCTGGCATCCGTATCCAAACAATTCACCGCAATGGGCATTATGATACTGGCCAATGAAGGAAAACTTTCATTTGATGACAGCCTGAGAAAGTTTTTTCCCGAGCTTCCGTATGGAGGAGTGACTGTTCGCCAACTGCTTCATCACACAGGCGGGCTGCCTGACTATATGGAACTGTTGGGCACTCATTGGGATTCCACGCAGATAGCAACCAATAAGGACATCATACGGCTCTTCGCAGAGCATAAACCGGCCATTGTTTTCAAACCCGGTGAGAAGTGGGAGTATAGTAATACGGGGTATGCTTTGCTGGCATCTATCATTGAAAAAGTGAGTGGCAAAAGATTTCCCGTTTTTATGAAAGAAAAAATATTCAAACCGCTGGAAATGAAGCGCACGCTGGTTTTTGGAAGAAGAGCGGAGAAATACGTTCCCGATAATTATGCCTTCGGTTATGTTTATGCGCCTGTCGCGGGCGCTTATATTCTTCCAGACGATGACCCCCGTTTTAGAACTCTCGTTTATTCACTGGATGGCATTCAAGGGGATGGTACGGTGAATTCCACTACCGGAGATCTTTTTAAATGGCACCAGGCACTGAATACGGAAAAACTTGTTCCTTCGAAATTGATCGAGGAGGCATTTACCCCTGGTGCGGGAGTTTCGTCAGGAGGAACGGCCTATGGTTATGGCTGGGGACTGGCCAATTCGAAGACCTATGGAAGGTTTGCCAACCACTCAGGGGGCTGGCCAGGATATTCCACCTATATCGAAAGAGGGCTTGATGATGATAAAATGTTCGTGGTTCTTCAAAACAATGGGAAAAGATTATTGTCGCCCGTAAAGGTCCGCGCGATCCTATATAATATCCCCGCGGAGATCCTGAAAGAAAAATCCGTCGCTCCTGAAGAAATGAAGGATTATGTTGGCGATTATGAGATCTCGCCAGGCTTTGTTCTTACGATCTTCGAGAAAGAAGGTAAATTATTTGTGCAGGCTACAGGTCAGCCCGCGCTGGAGATCTTCCGAATGGAAGGCGATCTTTTTTTCCTGAAGGCTGCAGAAGCCAGGCTCCAGTTTAACCGCGACGCGGATAATAAAATGGAGAGCCTGACGCTCCTTCAAAACGGTAATGAAACACCCGCGAAGAAAACCAGGTAAAAGATGAATGTACTTGTTGCAGGCGCAGGTATCGTTGGTTTATCCACCGCCTATTATTTACAGAAAGCAGGCCACCAGGTCACGGTAATCGAGGCCGGGGATCTTAGCAATGGTTGTTCCTTCGGGAATATGGGATATATTTCTCCTTCGCATTTTACGCCCATCGCCACGCCCGGGATCATCGCGCAGGGTCTGCGCTGGATGTTGAGCTCTTCCTCTCCATTTTACATTAAACCCAGGTTGAACTCCGATTTGATCCGCTGGGGACTGATGTTTCGCCGGCAGGCCAATCATAAAACCCTGGAGAAAAATATCGGGCCGCTCAATGAATTGCTGCAGTTGAGCCGCCGGCTGATGGATGAGATCGACCGGGAATTCCCCGGCAGCTTTGATATGATCAGCAGGGGATGCTGGATGCTCTATAAGAATCAAAAAACAGAGGATCACGAAAAACACCAGG
>CAMLEM010000050.1 GCA_946479005.1 uncultured Chitinophagaceae bacterium
GCGATCACTGCTTCAAAGGCGGGATATTTCGAGCTTCCGTCGCCCTTGATCAGGTATCTCAGCGGCCTGGAATTATTGGCAAATGCTTTCTTCGATTCAGCGATCCACCAAACCAGCTCATTGTTCAGCGTATCCATCACCGGGATCCCGGGCTGGTTCACCCTGGCCTGTGCCGACTGGTCCATTGCCAGGAAGCTTTTCAGGCTGCTGAAGGGCACACCCACCGCATAGGTCTTCCTGAAATTCTGCATTTCCGCAGGGGTCAGGTTCAGGTTCCGGCTGGTATTCAGGCCCTGGATCACCTCGTCCATGATCTGGGGTTCTTTCTCCGCCATAACGGTGAAAAACACCCTGTTGATGGAGTCCACCGTGATCAGGATGGCATCATTTTCCGGAAGTTCCTCAGCGGAAACCGATTTCGGGGTCACAATGTCAACCGGCTCCGGCGGCTTGAACTTGGTTGCCATAATAAAGAAGGCCAGGATCAGGAACGCGACGTCCACAAAGGGCGTCATATCCGTGTCCGTGCTCTTCCTTGGCAATTTTATACTTGGCATTCTTACAATGATTTAAGATTGAGACGAATAAGATTCAATTTTCCATACAAAAAAGGGCCAAAAAATGCCATTATTTGTACAGGGAAGCAAAGGATTGCGTTAAAGTGAATCCTGATTCGTCGATGCCATATGTAATCGAGTCGATCTTAGTGGTAAACACATTATACATAATCAGGGCCAGCGCCGAGGTTCCGATACCTAAAGCCGTGTTATAAAGGGCTTCAGAGATACCGATCGCCAGCTCCGTGGCCGCGCTTCCGCCACCGCCTTCTTCACCGAGGGCCGCGAACGACTTGATCATACCAATTACCGTTCCGAGCAGGGCCACCAGGGTACCTACGGAAGTAATGGTTGAAAGGAATACGAGGTTTTTTTGCAGCATCGGCAGCTCCAGCGCCGTGGCTTCTTCCACTTCTTTCTGGATGGCGATCACTTTTTGGTCCGTATTCAGATTTCCTTCATTGATCATTTCCTTGTAGCGGCGAAGACCGGCCTTCATTACGTTTCCTACGGAACCACGCTGCTTGTCGCACTCAGATAGTGCCGCGTCCACATTGCGGTTAGCCAGGTGATACTGCACCTTGCGGATGAAATCGGAGATGGAACCATTTCCCAGCGCCCGGCGGATCGTGAGATACCTTTCGATGGAGAACACGATCACCATCAGCAACATTCCGATCAGCAGAGGCACGATGATACCCCCCTCATAGATCCTGTGAAATGCATCCTTGGGACCTTTGTGTTGCGGCCAGAACCAACCTTCAGCAGGTTCAGCGAAATATTTTTCGTTACCCATCAAAAAACGCCAGATAACATATCCTGCTATGATACAGAGAATGGGAGCCAGCCAGGAAATGGCATTGCTCGTCTTTTTCGGTTGAACCGAGGTCGCCTTAACAGATGCAGTAGGTTTAGTCTCTGCCATGATCTTAAGATTTTTTGTGTTTTTTAAAAGATTTACTAATCGTGATTTCCGAAGCTACAATGCTAAGAAAAAAGTTTATAAAAATATCCCCTGAACGCCAATTTTAGGGGGGTGGGGGCCGTCAAGGTAAGGATTTTTTTAAAGGTGCACCGGTTATGGGGAATTTGACATTCGGGGCTGGGGATATGCTGCTTGGGAAAACAGCTAACAGCCGTTTGACGCAAAGAAACGCAGAGTTCGCGAAGGCTGTTCTTTGCGTTCATTGCGCTCCTTTGCGATCTCTGCGTGAAAAGGCAGTTTTATTCATATCGCAAGGCCTCGATCGGGTTCAGCCTCGCCGCTTTCAATGCCGGGTAAAGCCCTGCCAGCAGGCCTACGGCCGTGCAGATGACAATGGCATAGAACACCCAGTTCCAGGGCACTACGAAACCCGTCCCCAGCAGGGTGGCCGCCAGGTTGCCGATAAGTATGCCTAAAATGATCCCGAAGATGGCTCCCAGTACGCTGATGATCACCGATTCCAGCAGGAACTGGAACCGCACCACCCGGCTCTTGCCGCCGATGGCCTTTACCAGCCCCACTTCGCGGGTGCGCTCGGATACCGAAACCAGCATTATGTTCATCAGCCCAATGGCCGCCCCGATGAGGGTGATGAAGCCGATCACGGTGGCGGAGACCGTCAGGAAACGCAGGCTGTTCATCGCCTTCTCGGCAATGCTGTCGCTGCGGTCCAGTACGAAATTGCTTTCCTCCCGAAGATCCAGCTTGCGGATCCCCCGGAACACACCCTCTGCCTCGCCCATCGCTTCGCTCACGTTCTTGAGATCGTAGGTCATCACGCCCAGTACATAGGAATAATTGCCGGGAAAATTCCTGCTGGCATTGGTATAGGTAGTGATGATCACATTGTCGCGGCTGAATCCAAAGCTCGAACCCCTGCTCTTGAGTACACCCAGCACCCGGTAAGGAATGTTATTGATCCTTATGATGGCATTGACGGCAGAGGGAGGTCCCCCGGGAAATAGCTTTTTGGCCACATCATAGCCCAGCAGGCATACATTATTGCCCGACTGTACCTCGAGCCGGCCAAGATTACGCCCTGCCTCGATGTCGAAACCATTCATCTGGATGTAGTTCTCATCGGCGCCAAAGACCATTATGTTGGGACTGGTCTTTTTGCTTTGGTAAGAAGCAATGTTGTTGCGATTCCCGAAAACAGAAAGGCTGACGAGGGCGGGGAAATCGTAACGCTGTACAAAAAGCTCGGCTTCATCCTTGGTGATGCGGCGGTCGAGGCTGGAGGCGCGTTGCTTCCTGGCGCCTTTCTTGGAAACCTTGATATCTTCTCCTCCCCCACCAATCCGGATGTTCCTTTCCTTGAAACGGATGGTGAAGGCGTTGGCGCCCATCGTGGAAAAGCTTTCCGTAAATTTCTGGTTCATTGCCTTGATGGCTGTGATGATTCCCACCAGGGCCATAATACCGAAGGCAATGATGGCAACGGTGAGGCCCGTGCGGAGCTTATTACCGCGAACGGTGCGGAAGGCGAGGGCGAAAATGGCGCGTAAATTCACTGTCTAAAGATACCCGCTTTTCGATTAATGAAAACGCCCTCTGCGAACCTCTGTGTATCTCTGTGGCTCTCTGTGTAGCAAAAAATACAGCGACACAGAGAGCCACAGAGGAGCGCAGAGTTTCACAGAGATAAAATCAGAAATACAACCTCGTCAAAATGAGATCAGGGAAGATCCCCAGAATTATAATGATCGCCGCAAGGACAACCAATCCCCAACGGAAACCAGGTTTCGCATCGATGACCGGCGCAGTGTCGGAAGATTTGAAGTACATCGCCTGTATCAAACGGAAATAATAATACACGCTCACAGCCGCCATCAGCACCGCGAAGATCACCAGCCATAGGTTTTTATCCGTGGCCAGGGTGGCCTTGATCATATAAAACTTCGCAAGGAAGCCTGCGGTAAGCGGGATCCCGGCAAGAGAGAACAGGAATATCACCAGCGTCGCCGCCAGAACGGGATGATGTTTTGCAAAGCCATTGAAGCCGTCGAAGGTTTGATCCTGCATCCGCGTCAGCACGGCGAAGATCCCGATCGTAGCCAGCGAATATGCGAGTGCATAGAGCAGCAGGCCCTCCTTCGCGTCGGTGTTCATCGAATAGAGCGCCAGCATCATAAAACCGGCCTGCGCGATGCTCGAGTACGCCAGCATCCGCTTCACGCTTTGCTGGAATACGGCCGTTATGTTACCCACCAGCAGGGTGGCCGCGGCCAGGATCGCCATCAGGATCTGCCACTCCTTCAACAAGTTTCCAAAAGACTCATCGAAGAGCTTGATGAATCCCATAAACACTGCCACCTTCACAATGGTGGCCATAAAGGAGGTGAATACGGAAGGCGCCCCGTCGTATACATCCGGCGTCCAGAAATGAAATGGCGCCACTGACGCCTTGAAGGCCATTGAAAAGATCAGCAGGCACATCCCCGCAATGAGGATCACCGAGGGTCCGCTCTCTCCGGCCGGCGCATTGATGCCCGCGGTAAAGAAAGTGCCCGTGGCCCCGTACACCAGCGCGATACCCATTAGCATCACGCCCGTGGAAAAGGATCCCAGGAGGAAATATTTCAGCGAAGCCTCATTGCTCTTCAGGTTTCGTTTGTCCGAACCCGTAAGAATGTAAAGAGGGATGGAAATGATCTCTATGCCCAGGAAGAGGATCAGCAGGGATTCAAAAGATGATACCAGTCCGACCCCGGTAAGTATGAAGAATATCAGCGCGAAGTATTCCGCGTTGTAGATGCCCACTTTCTCCATATCCCTGCCCGAGAGAATGAAAAATACCAGGGTGGAGAAGAATATGATGGAATTGAACAGGAGCCCGAAGCGGTCGAAGGACATCATTCCCCTGGTATCTATCTCGAAGAAAACCGTCCCCTGCATTTCAAGCACGGTTACCACGAGGAGAATGGCCATACCCGCAATGCCCAGCGTGCGCACCGGCCTTCCCTTGAGAAGAAAGGCCCCTGCGAACATCATAATGACCCCAAAGATCGCCGATAGTATTAATGCGTTCATATTTACTTCTTCAGCAGATGGCTGATATCTGCCTTGTTCAAAATATAAGTTGAGATCCCTTCCGTGAGATCCAGTAAACATTTAGGATATACGCCCAGCCAGAATATGAGCACCAGGATCACTCCCAGCGCGATCCTGTGATTCCAGCCGGCATCCGTTACCTGGGCTGAGCGCGTGAGCTCGTTAAGTTCGCCATACCATACCCTGCGCACCATATTCAGGGTGTACACCGCGGCCAGGATGATGGTCACCGCCGCGAAGACGGTAAACCAGAGATAATACTCCGTGAACTGCGAAGTGTAAATGCCTGAGAACATCATAAACTCCCCGATGAAGGCATTGGTCAGGGGCAGGGCGATATTTGCGAGGGCAAGCACCACCACGAAGATCGCCATCACCGGCGCCCTCAGGGCCAATCCCCCCAGGTCGGAGATCTTCCTTGTACCAAATTGTTTCTCTATCCACTCCACCACTACCCAGAGCCCGATGATGTTGATGCCGTGATTGAACATCTGCACCATCACACCCTGCAGCGATAATTTATTCTCCGCGAAGATGGCTGCGGCCATCAGTCCCACGTGAGCGATGGATGAATAGGCCACCAGCCGCTTAAGGTCGTTCTGGCGGATCGCGATCAGCGAAGCGTAGATCATCCCGATAATCGCAAAGGTCATCACCAGGTCTCCGCGCTGGAAGAATGCCACCGGGGTAATGGGCATCAGCCAGCGGATCACGCCAAACACGCCCCTTTTTACCATCACCCCGCTCAGCACCATCGTGGTGGAGGTGGGTGATTGCTCATAGGTATCCGGCTGCCAGGTGTGGAATGGAAACACCGGCATCTTGATCGCAAAGGCGACGAAGAGCAGCCAGAAGACCAGGTCCTGCTGCTTATAGCTCAATGCCGCCTTGTAAAAAGATTCGATGGCAAATGAACGGTCCGGCGTATGGGCATATATCATCAGGATGCCGATCAGCATAAGCAGCGAACCGACAAATGTGTAGATGAAGAACTTAAAGGTGACGGCGATCCTCCTCTCCCCTCCCCATTTGGAGCAGAGAAAATACATCGGGATCAGGGCCAGTTCCCAGAAGAAATAAAAGAGAAGCGCATCCATTGAAAGGAATACACCCATCAGCCCCGCTTGTCCCAGCAACATCAGTCCAAAAAACTGGTTGGCGTCCTTATAAGATGTTTTCCACCCCGAGAGAAAGATCACCGGATAGGAGATCGCGGTAAGGAGGCAAAGCAATTGCCCCATCCCGTCGAGCTTCACATAGAAATAACTGCGCAGTCCCCCCATCCAGGAGGTTTTGTATTGCAGATCGCCCGGTTCCTTGAAAAGGAAGATCCCCGCCGCGGAAACTGCCAGCGTAAGAACGGCAGCCAGCATTGCCTGGCTGCGGATCGTTTTCTCCTCTTTATAAAAGAAGGAAAGTACGCCGGCGACCAGGGGAATGGCTATCAGTAAAACAGGGATCATAATCTATCTCAAAAAGAATTGAATGATAAAAATTATCACCATACCCAGCACCATCAGCAATACATAATTACCCACCTGCCCGCTTTGCAGGAGCCGCAGCTGCCTGCCGCTATAGTTCACAAACCTTCCCACGCCGTTCACCATTCCATCGATCACCGAGCTCTCGATCACGCGATCGAAGAACCCGCCGAGGCGGTGGAGCGGCTGCACGATGATCTTTTCATAGAGCTCATCCACATACCATTTATTTTCAAGCACCCTGCCGAAGCCGGTGGCTTCCTTTCTCTGGTAATTGCGATACTGCATCCAGGCCAGGATGATCATCAGGATGGCCAGTGCGGTGGCAACGCCCATCAGCATATATTCAGTGGTATGTGAAATATGATGGGCTTCTCCCGCGGGAATCACCGGCGCGAGGAAGGCGGAAAGCTTATCTCCGCCCGCCATAAATATTTCGGGTATTCCTACGAATCCTCCAACGATGGATAGAATGGCAAGGATGATCAGTGGAATGGTCATCGCGGCCGGGCTTTCGTGCAGGTGATGGGCCTGCTCTTCAGTTCCCCTGAACTTCCCGGTGAAAGTGAGGAAGAGCAAACGGAACATATAGAACGCGGTGAGCATCGCGGTGAAAACGGCAATCCCGTAGAAAACGGGATTCTTCATCCAGGCGCTTAAAAGGATCGCGTCCTTGGAAAAGAACCCACTCAGGGGAGGGATTCCCGCGATGGCGATACAACCAATGAGGAAGGTGATATAGGTTGTTTTGAGCTTTTTGCTTAGACCTCCCATATTCCGGATATCCTGCTCCCCACCCATCGCGTGGATCACGCTGCCGCTTCCGAGGAAGAGGAGCGCTTTAAAGAAAGCGTGGGTCATTACGTGGAACACGGCAGCCACATACGCGCCGGTGCCCAGGGCCAGGAACATAAAGCCGAGCTGGCTCACCGTTGAATAAGCCAGTACTTTCTTAATGTCATTCTGCTTCATTGCGATGCTGGCGGCCAGCAGTGCGGTAGCCAGTCCCACAATGGCAATGATGTTCATTGTAAGCTCTGCCATCGAGAAAAGGGCATTGCTCCTGGCGATCATATAGATACCGGCCGTTACCATCGTAGCGGCGTGGATGAGGGCGGAAACGGGTGTGGGACCCGCCATCGCGTCGGGTAACCAGGTATAAAGAGGTATCTGGGCGCTTTTGCCAGTGGCTCCGATGAAAAGGAGAAGGGTAACTACGGTGATGTCGGTGGAATTCAGTTTGCCCAGCGTATCTGTTGTAAAAAGTTCACTGAAACTGAGCGTACCCGCTTTGCCAATAAGCCAGAACAGGGCGATGAGGAAGGCGAGGTCGCCGATGCGGTTCATCACAAAGGCCTTGTTGGCGGCTTTGTTGTATTCAGGATTTTTGAACCAGTAGCCGATCAGCAGATAGGAACAAAGCCCCACGCCTTCCCAGCCGATGAAGAGGATGAGGAAATTGGCGCCGAGCACCAGCATCAGCATTGAGAAGACAAACAGGTTCAGGTAAGAGAAATAGCGCGCGAAATCGGGATCGTTCTCCCCGTGCATATAGGAAGTGGAATACACGTGTATCAGGAAACCCACACCTGTAATGATCAGCAGGAAGAGCGCGGAAAGCTGGTCGGCCTGCAGGGCAAAGGGGATCTTCAGCTTATCCACTGTAAGAAAATCAAAATACTGAACCACTTCCCCGCCATTCGCTCTCACATCGAGGAACACCATCACACTGAGCACGAAGGAAGCCAGGATCACGCCGCAACCGATCAGGCTCACCATTGACTTCGACAAGCCTTTTCTTCCCAGTCCATTCAGGATGAACCCGGCCAGCGGCAGCAACACGATCAATAAGAGGTAGAGCTTCATCGTGCCTGTTAATGTTTTAGCCTGTTTAAGAAATTAATGTCCACCGAGTGAATGTTCCGGTACATCATCACGATGATGGCCAGTCCCACACTCACCTCTGCCGCCGCCACTACCATAATGAAGAATACAAACAGCTGCCCGTCGGTCCCTGCCGTTGCGTTCGTCGCCGCCATCTTCAGGTGGTGCATCTTGGAGAACGCTACCAGCAGCAGGTTCACCGCGTTCAGCATCAGCTCTATGCACATAAAGATGATGATGGCGTTGCGGCGCGTCAGCACTCCCACTATTCCGATGCTGAATAGTGCCAGTGCGAGGAATATGTAATAGTTTATGGGCATCTATTTTCTTTAAATTCCAAAAAATCAAAATCCCAAATCCCAATTCCCAAATCTCAAATCCCAACTCATAATTCACGTTCCTTTAAACCAACTTCGGATTTCAGAAATCCGGATTCCGGAATCCGGAATCCGGAATCATATTCACTCTTTCTTACCTATCACCACCGCCCCAACCATCGCGCTCAAAAAAAGTATACTCGCTATTTCAAACGGCACCACGTAGGTGCTGAATAATTCCTTACCGAGGTTTTCGATCAGGCCGATATGGCCTTCCTTCACCAGGGCCTGCTGCTGCTTGAGCCCCGAATCTTTCAGGGCAGCCACCAGCACCAGCAACAAGCATCCCCCCGAAATGGCTCCCGCCAGCCTGAGCCAGCGGTTCTTCTGGGGCTCAGTGGAGCGGTTGAGGTTCATCAGCATGATCACAAAAAGGAAGAGCACCATAATGGCGCCTGCATATACAATGAT
>CAMLEM010000051.1 GCA_946479005.1 uncultured Chitinophagaceae bacterium
GTTTGAACTGATGGCCGAAGAAAAATACAAGATGGAAGGAAAGATCCGTGGATTCTTCCACGCCTATGTGGGGCAGGAAGCCATTGCGGCAGGTTGTATGACCGCCATCCGCCCGGAAGACCTCCTGATCACTGCCTATCGCGACCACGGGCTCGCGATAGCCAAAGGCGTATCGGTGAACAGCTGTATGGCAGAACTTTATGGGAAGGCCACCGGCTGTGCGAAGGGAAAGGGGGGAAGCATGCATTTTTTTGGAAAGGATGTTGGGTTTTATGGAGGTCACGGCATCGTGGGAGCACAGATCGGAACGGGAGCGGGGCTGGCATTTGCCGAGCAGTACCGGGGAACCGACAACGTGGTGCTTTGCTTTTTCGGGGATGGAGCTGCCCGCCAGGGTATGCTTCACGAGACATTCAACCTGGCAATGCTCTGGAAACTGCCGGTAGTGTTCATCTGCGAGAATAATAACTACGCGATGGGCACTTCCGTAAAAAGGACCTCCAATGTGGTGGAACTTCATAAGCTCGGATTGAGCTATGAAATGCCATCAGAGGTGGTGGACGGGATGCATCCCGAAACAGTTCACGAAGGCGTGAGCAAAGCGGTGAAAAGGGCCCGCGAAAAGAATGGACCCACCCTGCTGGAGATCAAAACCTACCGGTACAAAGGGCATTCCATCAGTGACCCGCAGAAATACAGGGGGAAGGAAGAGGTGGAAGAATATAAAAGCAAGGACCCGATCACCCAGGTGCTGAAAACCATCGCCGAAAATAAATATGCCAGCCAAGAGGAGATCGACGTGATCAACCAGCGGGTGGACAACATCGTGGCCGAGTCAGTGAAATTCGCCGAGGAAAGCCCCTGGCCGGATGATGATGAAGTGCTGAAAGATGTGTATGCCGATAAGAACTATCCTTTCATTGTAGATTAGATCAAAATAAAAACAAGTAACACCCCAATATGGCAGTAAAGAAAAATGTGAGTGACCAGGATAAGAATGATGTGGTCATTGCACAAGCGAAGGATTTCTGGACCAGGTATAACAAGCCGATAATGATCGTTTCCGTGCTCCTGATCCTGGGAATCGGCGGATTTTATGCCTATAAGCAATTCGTCCGGGAACCCAGGGAAAAAAAGGCGGCCGACGCGATGTTCAAAGCTGAAGAATACTATCGCATTGATTCCATCAATCTCGCGCTGAATGGCGACGGCCAGTACGACGGCTTCCTCCGAGTGATCGACAAATACGGCAGTACCAAGGCAGGAAACCTGGCACATTTTTATGCCGGCGACATTTATCTCCGTATGGGCGATAATGAGAATGCCATCAAGCACCTGAAAAAATTCAGCACCTCTTCAAAGCCTATGCAGGCAAGGGCTTACAAGCTGCTGGCGGACGCCTACGCAGACCAGGGAAAAAACAGCGATGCGCTCAGCAATTACAAGAAAGCAGCCCGTCATTTTGAAGAAGATGAATCAAATTCCGCCGAATATCTTTTTTATGCGGCCTATTTTGCGCATCGCGTAATGCAGGATCAGAAGGAAGCGATCGCTCTGTATAAGGAGCTAAAGGAAAAGTTTCCCCGTTCACAGCGGGCCTTTGATGCAGACAGCTACCTGGCCCAGTTAGGCGTTTATAGCATAGAAGAATAATATGGCTGATGTAACGAACAGCAGGCTGAAAGAATTTAACACAGGCATTCCCGTTGCGGGGGATGCCTGTGTGGTTTTAGTCCGCACGGAGTGGAACGCCGCCATCGTGGATGAACTGGAGAAAGGATGTATCGAAGAACTGAGGCGCCACAATGTGCGAAAGATCCTCACCGTCACGGTCCCCGGCGCCGTGGAGATCCCTTTTGCCATCCGTAGATACTGGGATGCGGCCAAAAAAAAGAAGCGTCCCGATGCTTTTATCGCCCTGGGTACGGTGATCCGGGGAGATACGCCTCATTTTGATTATGTATGCCACGCCGTGACCGAAGGCGTACTCCAGCTTAACCTTTCTCTTCCTGTGCCGGTGCTGTTCGGCGTTCTCACTGTAGATAAGGAAGAACAGGCACGCGAAAGGATCGGCGGCCTCCACGGGCATAAAGGGGAAGAAGCCGCCCTGGGCGCTTTAAAAATGATCGCCCTGAATCGCTCCATCAGTAAAAACCAAGATTGAACGTTCAATTATTCATACCCTGCTTTGTAGATCAACTCTATCCCGACACGGCATTCAATATGATCAGCGTGCTGGAGAAAGCAGGCTGCAGCGTGAAATACAACCCGGATCAGACCTGTTGTGGTCAGCCGGCATTTAACGCGGGATTCTGGGACGATGCGAAACCGGTTTGTTCCAAATTCATCAGGGACTTTGAGGGGGATGATTATGTTGTTGCTCCCAGTGCCAGCTGCGTGGGCTTCGTTCGCAACTATTATGAGAAGCTCTTCCTGAATTCCTCGCTGCACCACGAAATGTTCAGCCTGCAGCGAAGGATCTTTGAATTTTCGGAATTCCTGGTGAATGTGGTCAATAAAGAGGACCTGGGCGCAGTATTGAACGGGAAAGCCACTTACCACGACAGCTGTGCCGGATTGAGAGAGTGCGGGATCAAACAAGAGCCCCGGCGGCTTTTATCGCGGGTGAAAGGATTGGAGATCGTGGAGATGAATGATGTGGAAACCTGTTGCGGGTTCGGAGGCACCTTTGCCGTGAAATTCGAAGCGATCTCCGTGGCAATGGCCGAACAAAAAGTGGAGAATGCCCTGGCTACGGGGGCTAGATACCTGATCTCTACGGATCTTTCCTGCCTGATGCATTTGCAGGGTTATATCGATCAAAAAGGATATGATCTGAAAACAATGCACGTGGCCGACGTACTGGCATCCACTCAATAAAGTCTATGAATTACTGGCTCGTAAAATCAGAACCATCTCATTACTCTTTCGACCAGCTTCGGGAAGAAAAAGAAACCGCCTGGACAGGCATCCGCAATTTTGCAGCCCGCCTGCACCTGCGCGCAATGAAAAAAGGCGACCAGGTATTTTTCTATCATAGCAATGAAGGCCTGGCGATCGTGGGAACAGCGACCGTGGTGAAAGAGGCCTACCCGGATCCGACAGCAAAAGGGGGTGACTGGTCGGCGGTTGATATCCGTTTCCAAAAGAAATTCAAACATCCCGTTACGCTGGATGCCATAAAAAAAGAAAAAGCCCTCGCCAATATGGCGCTGGTTCGCATCAGCCGCCTTTCTACGCAGCCCGTAACGGAAGATGAATGGAAAGCCGTTATGAAGCTTGCCGGAGAATCCTGAACAGGAGCCTCCCGGTTTAATTTTACATTTGAGAATGAAGAAAAAACTCGTCGTTTTGACCGGCGCCGGCATCAGCGCGGAAAGCGGGTTAAAAACATTTCGCGACAGTGACGGTTTATGGGAAGGCTATGATGTAAGAGAGGTTGCCACCCCCGGCGCCTGGAGAAAGGACCCTTCCCGGGTGCTGGATTTTTACAATCTGAGAAGAAGGGATGTGCTTTCCGCGCAGCCTAATGATGCGCATAAAGGACTCGCTGAGCTTGAACAATACTTCGACGTTACCATCATCACACAGAATATCGACGACCTCCACGAGCGGGGAGGTTCATCGAGGATCATCCATCTCCACGGCGAGATCTTTAAAATGCGAAGCGAAAGGAGTGATGAGCTTGTATACCCGATACGCGATGATATCAGGCTTGGCGATCTCGCGGAAGACGGCGCCCAGCTTCGTCCCCATATCGTTTGGTTTGAAGAAGCCGTGCCGGCCATGGAGCTGGCTGTGCCCGTGGTGAACAGCGCAGACATTTTTGCCGTTATTGGCACCTCCCTGGCGGTTTACCCTGCAGCGGGGCTTGTTCATTATACTTCCCCCGGCACGCCAATCTATGTAATAGATAAACAGATCCCTTCGATGGCGACAGGTAAATCAGTTCACTGCATCGAGAAGCCGGCTACCCAGGGTGTGAGAGAACTGATCGGTTTGCTGAAAGATCAGGAACCGGCAGATTCCTGAAAAACGATCCCCTGCTGTTCCAGTTCCGCAAGCACGGGTTCATAGATCTCCGCGCGGGTGGGAATATGAAGACCCGTAAGGCGGATCTTTCCATTCAGGATGTTCCGGGCGGCAATGCCCAGGGGAAGGCCCACCGTTTTTGCCATTGCGGTGTGAAGATTGTTCTCGCCTTTCACGATGAGCGTGCTGCGAATGGACTTATCCTCGCCGTTCAACTGGTAACCGATCTCGTGCAGCATCACGATCATATCCTTGTCGTAGGGGCGGAGGGTGAGTTTTTTCTCCACTGCGAACTGGAGGATGTCAGCGGCGCTGCAAAATCCCTTATTCACCATTGTATCCTGGTCGTCCAGGCCGAGGAAGAACAATTGTTTGAGCGTAAGATTCGCTTCGTGCATCTTATGGGCGAGATAGCGTGCTGCTTTATTCTTCACGTCATCTATCTCCACTTCCTGCAGGTTGCCTTCCACATCGGCGGTCATAAATGAATTCGGGATCTCTGAACCCTGCTGGCTCACTTCGTTTTCCGCCTCCATCAGCTTCATCAGGTTTTCCATCATTGATTTGCTCTCGGCAAAGCGGTCGTTCAGTTTTTGCTGCAGCCATTCGCCAAAACCATTCAGGTCCATATGTTCCTTAAAGCATTGCTGCAGCGATTTACCATCCGTGTGATACATCGGCGTTTCATCCACCAGTTTCAGGTCGATGATATTCCGCCAGCCATACATAAAATCCGGATGGCGAAGCGTCGTTCTAACAAACGTTCCCGAAGATTCCAGGCCGTATAGACCCGCGTAGCTCAGTGAATCCCGGTTGGGATACCAGGCCAGGGGCCCCAGCCCGGGGATATCAACCATCCTCTCATTATCAAAAAGCTCTTCATACAAAAGATGAACATCCCGGCCATTTTCCCGGTAATGCGCGCCGGAACGCCCCGCGAGTACCACGTTGCGTGGGTTCCAGCTTATTTTATAATGCCAGGGATTGTCGTCGCTTTCCGGGGCTACGAGGCCGCCGCAATGAGAACGAAAACTATGCACGGTTCCTTTTTGCGCGTGGATCCTGTCAATGATCTGCATCGCGCTCATATGATCGATTCCAGGGTCGAGACCCATTTCGCAGAGGAAGAGGATCCGGTTCTTCTCTATTTCGGGAACCAGTGCTTTCATCTCATCGTCCACATAGGAAGCCGTAAGCAAATGCCTGTGATAACGTACACAATCACGGGCCACTTCGATATGAAGCGAAGGGGGGAGCAGGGAGATCACGATGTCTGCAGTACGGATGTACTTGCCTCTTTCTTCCGCATCCCGGATATCGAAGGAAACGGCGGTGGCTCTCTGCGCGTGGTCCACCTTCGATTTCACAAGCTGGAGGTCGGCATCAGCCACGATCAATTTCCAGTTTTCCGTGATTGCGGTCTCCAGCAGGTAATCGATAAGTACAGTTGCTGATTTCCCTGCGCCAAATAAAAGAATGGTTTTCATTGAAGCGGAAAATTAACGACAAAAGATGTAAAGCCTGCGGGAAAACACGCCGTTAAACTACTTTTTAATGACCGGTTCCTTAGTGGGAAGCAGTATGTGTGCCGATCTCTTTTGACTCGATGCGAATGATCTTATGAGTGACCTTCACACCGCGGTTGGATTTTTTCATTCCAATCGTTTGAGTACCGTTTGGCTGGATCGATCGGAAGCTGACATCCTCCGTCTTCACGATCTCTCCCCGGGGGTTTAAAAAATTCACTTCCACGGTCACCTTATCCAGTGTAAACGCGGAATTATTACTGATGGTGAGCTCCAGGTCGCGGATCCCGCCGAGGGCAGCAATGGTATAACTATTTGTTTTCACCGATACCTGGCCGGCGATCTCGCTTGCGGTGACACTTTGAATACGGGGTTCCTCCCCTTTAGGGATGGATATCTTATGATCCGAACCTTCATCACCGGTTTTCACAGGCTGCTCACTCCGTTCTGTCAGCGCGGGTTTTTTCTTTCCGTTCGTTCTTTGTAACGGATCGTCAGCGGGAATGAATTCCTTGCTTTTACCTGCTGATTCCGATTCATAATAAGATTCAGGAAGCATCACCTCGCTTTCTGGATCGGAATGGCTGACCGCTATCTCTTCCACAGGTTGCTCATCTGTTTGCACAGGGAGCCTTACCTGCTCGCCGGCTACAGGTCCGGAGGAGCCGGGCCTCATAAGCAGCATAACAATGGCGGCCCCCAAAATGAACACCCCGGCATAAACAGCGATATTCCTGATGGACGCAGGTATCCCGGGAAGGAAATGCTTTTTGCCGCTCCGTCGGCTCTCCAGGGTCTTCACATATCGCTCTTTGATCTCATCGAGAGACATAGCGTATTTCGTTTCGATCTCTTCTTTTGGTTTCTCCACCGGCCTGAATCCACCCGGATCTTTCAATACCGCAGGAGAGGGTTTAACGGGATCCAGCGTTTCAGGTTCGGGCGGCAGTGCCACGAAAATGTGCTTATGTTGATGGACAGGGGTGCTTTCAGCAGGCTGCTGGGCGAGTTCCGGTTTTTTTTCCGCGATCGTGTTGCCGGGAGCGACCACCAGGTTCTTCAGCTCATTGATCTCGCCGGGGTTTCTCCAGCAGGCGCTCTGGCCTTCCACCCAAACCAGGTCGTTGGCCTTTAAACCCATTTCCCTCAGCTGCTCCAGGCTGAAGGGCCCAGTTTCCTTATTGCTTCGAAGTAAAATGTAGGTAGTCATTTCCAGTTCCCGGGTAATACACGAATGAACGAAAAAAACATACCGGGTAGTGCAAAAGGGTTGTTATAAATGAAGAACTTACAAGGCAGGAATTTCCCTCCCGGAAATCGAAAAAACCGGCCAAAAAAGAGCCCGGTTTATCAGGTTATGAGGGGCGGAAAAGGTAAATTTGCAAACCCCGAAACGGCGGCTGAAACCGGCCATTTTGGAAGGTAAAATCACCTCAAAAAGCATCAGGAAAAACTATAATGGAAGAGAATCCAGGACCTCTCGAAACGCAGGACAATAATCGCATTATCCCGGTCAACATAGAAGAACAGATGAAGACAGCCTACATCGATTATTCGATGTCGGTGATCGTCGGGCGCGCCCTGCCCGATGTGCGTGACGGGTTGAAACCGGTTCATCGCAGGGTGTTGTTCGCGATGAATGAGCTGGGCATTCACTACAACAAGCCCTTTAAAAAATCAGCCCGTATCGTCGGGGAGGTGCTGGGTAAGTATCACCCGCACGGTGATTCCTCGGTTTATGATGCGATGGTGCGGATGGCCCAGGAATGGAGCATGCGCTACACCCTGATCGACGGGCAGGGAAATTTCGGCAACCAGGATGGCGACGGTCCGGCCGCAATGCGATACACGGAAGCCAGGCTGGAAAGGCTGGCTGAGCATATGCTGGACGATATTGAAAAAGACACCGTCGATTTCCAGCTCAATTTTGATGATTCCGAAAAGGAACCCACAGTGCTTCCCACCCGGGTACCCCAGTTGCTGATCAATGGATCGAGCGGGATCGCCGTGGGAATGGCAACGAATATGATGCCTCACAATCTTACCGAGGTCATCAATGGCTGCATCGCGTTCATCGATAACCGCCAGATCAGTATTGATGAGCTGATGCAGCACGTCAAAGCACCCGATTTTCCCACGGGCGGAACGATCTATGGAATGGAAGGGGTGAAGGGGGCAATGCACTTCGGAAGGGGAAGGGTAGTGGTTCGCGGAAAGATCACCATTGATACCAAACCCAGTGGGAGAGAGCAGATCATCATCAGCGAAGTGCCTTACCAGGTAAACCGGGATTCACTCACTAACCGGATCGGTGAACTGGTGAATGACAAGGTGATAGAAGGGATAGCTCACGTAAATAATGAATCAAACAATAAAGAGGGTACCCGGGTGGTCATCGACCTGAAAAGGGATGCGATCTCGAACGTGATCGTCAACCAGCTTTATAAGCTGACCGACCTGCAGACCTCCTATGGGATCAACAATGTCTGCATTGTAAAGGGAAGGCCCCGTACGCTGAACCTGAAGGAAATGATCAGCGAGTTCGTGGAATTCCGCCACGAGGTGGTGGTGCGCCGTACAAAATTTGAATTGCAGGAAGCCGAGAAAAGGGCGCATATACTGAAAGGTTACCTGATCGCCCTGGATCATCTCGACGAGGTGATCCGACTGATCCGGGAATCTTCCACGCCGGATATCGCCAGGGATAACCTGGTCAATGCCGGCTGGGGACTGGATGAGATCCAGGCGAAGGCCATCCTGGAGCTGAGGCTGCAGCGCCTGACGGGGATGGAGCGGGATAAGATCCGTGAAGAGTTTGACGAATTGATGAAGCTCATCGCTCACCTGAACAATTTATTATCGGATGAGGGAATGCGGTATGACCTCATCAAGACCGAGCTCGCCGAGATCCGCGATAAATTCGGTGACGCGCGCAAAACGGAGATCACTTACCTGGATGATGAAGTGAAGATCAAGGACCTGATCAAGGAAGAAGATGTGGTGATCACCATTTCGCACCTGGGATATATCAAGCGCACGCCTGCGGACGAATACCGTGCCCAGCGCCGCGGAGGCAGGGGAGTGATCGGCGGAAAGACACGGGATGAGGATGTCATTGAACATCTTTTCGTGGCCTCTTCCCACCACACGATGCTTTTCTTCACAGAAAAGGGGAGATGTTACTGG
>CAMLEM010000052.1 GCA_946479005.1 uncultured Chitinophagaceae bacterium
TTTCAAGCCGGAAAATATCGTGGTCTCAACGGGTGCCAAGCAAAGCCTGGCCAATGCGGTTCTTGCACTCGTGGATGAAGGGGATGAAGTGATCATTCCCACTCCTTTTTGGGTCACTTACAGTGAACTGGTGAAGATCGCAAGGGGAACAGTGGTCCACATCAATGGCAGCAGGGAGGCAGGTTTCAAGGTCAGTGCGGAACAACTGGCGAAGGCCATTACGCCCCGGACAAAAATGCTTTTGTTTTCTTCTCCCTGTAATCCCACCGGGGCCGTTTACTCCAGGGAAGAGTTGTCGGCGATCGTATCTGTGCTCGAGAAGCATCCCCGCATTTCGGTCCTTTCAGATGAGATCTATGAATATATCAATTACAAGGGGCCTCATCAAAGCATCGCCTCCTTTGATTCGATCCACGAGCGGGTGATCATTGTCAATGGGCTGAGCAAGGGCTTTGCAATGACGGGGTGGAGGCTGGGTTATATCGCCGCGGAGGCGGAGATCGCGAAGGCCTGTGAGAAAGTGCAGGGACAGTTCACCAGCGGCACCAATTCAATCACCCAGCGGGCGGCCATCACAGCGCTGACCAGCGACCTTCGTCCCACGCGGGAAATGGTGGCCGAGTTTGAGAAAAGGAAGGACCGTGTGCTGGAACTGGTAAAAGGGATCGGGGGTTGGGTATGCAATGAGCCGGAAGGCGCCTTTTATATTTTTCCCGATGTCAGCTCCTGTTTCGGGAAAACAGCAGGGGAGAACAGGATCACCGATTCGGCTTCCCTTTGTATGTACCTGCTCAATGAAGCGCACGTGAGCTCCGTGATGGGTGAAGCATTTGGCGAACCCCGATGCATCAGGATCTCCTTTGCCAACAGCCTGAAGAATATAGAGGAAGGGTTTAAAAGGATCACGGCCGCCATAATGAAACTGCAATGAAGTCTTCATCCACAGGAAGGATCCTGCCTGCGGCCATTGGTCTCACGGGAGGCATCGGATCCGGCAAAACGATCGTGTCGAAGATCTTCGCGACACTCGGGATCCCAGTTTATTATGCCGATGAGGAAGCAAAAAGATTAATGAATGAGGACCCGGTTCTGAAAGAAGCCATCATTGGGATCTTCGGTAAGATCGCCTATAACGAAGCGGGACTCGATCGCAGGCTGATCTCCTCCATAGTTTTCAACGATCCCGCAAAGCTTGCCCAACTGAACGCGGTGGTTCATCCCGCCACCATCCGCGACGCAGAAGTGTGGAGGCAGAGGCAAACTTCGCCTTACATCATCAAAGAAGCCGCCCTCTTGTTTGAAAGCGGTGCAAATCGGAATCTCGACAAAGTGATCGGTGTTTCCTCACCCCTTGAATTACGTATCGCGAGAGTGATGGCCCGGGACGGGCTTACCAGGGAAGAGGTTCTTCGCCGGGT
This sequence comes from uncultured Chitinophagaceae bacterium, assembly GCA_946479005.1. The sequence goes on from CAMLEM010000052.1 coordinate 1,419, forward strand.
GAATAACCAGATGGATGAAGAGGAGAAAATGTCGTTATGCGATCTTGTGATCCTGAATGATGAACAACATTCCCTGGTTGAACAGGTGCTGGAAATTCACGGGAAATTGGCGCAGGGGAACTGACACCCGTTTTTTTACGATTGTATACCCGCACAGATCCGTGTTGACACTTCACACAAGACCCATTTTAATCTCCCGTCTCCTCCACATTTATTATATTAGGGAATACTAAAACCTCTGATTATGAAGCTTGCTTTTATTGCCTGCCTGGTATTCATTGCCTGTAACAACAAAGCGGAAAAAACCAACACAGACAAGGACAGCGTGTCGGATAAAGGCACGGAAGTGATCGACCAGCCTGTTGACCGCAGCCTCGTAGGTCGTTGGCGGCCCGTAGCGGTGGATGTTGCCAGTATGGAGGAGTCGGAAAAAAAGAACCTGATGGAGAATGCCATTATCGAGTTCACCAGCGACGGGCAAATGTCCACCACGATGAAAGAAACGGTCCGCCAGGGGACCTATATGTATTCGGAGCAGGAACAGAAGCTGATGACGAAACTGGGAGATGATGATGAGAACTTTTACATTTCCTGGGATAAGGACCTTTTGAAGATGAAGAATGAGGATGGAGTAGTTACCTTGAAAAGGGAGTGAAATACAAATATTGAGCATTAAAAAAAAAGAGCCCTTGGGCTCTTTTCTATTAAGGTGTGGTTGTCTTCTTATTCAGGTTAGCCGTCCAGTCCATCGAGATCGCGCTTTTCTCGATCTTTATGTAACTACCCGGGGAGATCTCGATATTCAACGTACCATCTTCATTGATCTTATTGATGGTTCCGTGGATTCCGGCGATCGTAACGATCTTATCTCCTTTCCCGAGTTCCTCGATGAATTTTTTCTGGTTCTTGGCCCGCTTGGCCTGGGGGCGAATGAAGAAAAGCCAGAATACCAGGATCATCAATCCAAGGAATATGAATTGAAAACTTCCCATACCTGAACTGGCTCCGTCTTTACCACCCTGGGAAGTGGGAGGGGTACAGGAGCTGAGGAATAAAACTACAGAAGCACTTAACGAATAGATGAATTTCATTGTTTGATATTTAGGAAGGGCGATCTTTTATTTGATTTCGCCGTTAAAGGTCAGGGTGTGACTTTTCGAAGGTTTTGTGTTTGCCGTAACATATACCTGCTTGGAGATCATTCCGTGTCCAACTCCGTTGAAAGTAGCCTTGATCACGCCTTCTTCACCGGGGGCAAAAGGTTGCTGGGGTTTTTCGGGGATGGTGCAGCCGCACTGGGCGGTTACATTCTCGATCACCAGGGGCTTGTCGCCCACGTTCTTGAAACGATAAGTGATCTCCACTACCTTATCTTTCTTCAGTGTTCCCATTTCCTTCACTACGGGATCGATCCACTGGATCGTAGTGGCATTGGCATCTTCGGCCGGCTGTGCAGATGTATTGGCAGGTTCCGGTGAAGCCTTATCACCCGTAGGCTGGTTGTTTGTAATATTGGCCGGATCTTCTGTTACAGCACTGCTGTTGTTCTTGTCTTTCGTGGCGCAACCTGCAAGCAGGACCAGGGCCAGCAAACTGAGGAAGATATTTTTCATTGTTCGGGTATTTTGGTGGGCAAAGTTACGAACTGCGGGGGAGTTTGCAATTTAAGCTTTGCGGAACTCCACCTTTTTCATACGTCCTTCCTGGACGAGCTCCTTATGGATATTGTCGAGGATGCCGTTGACGAACTGCCCGCTCTGGGGGGTGCTGTAATCCTTGGCCAGGTCGATATACTCATTGATGGTGACCTTGGGAGGGATGGTTTCAAAATAAAGGAATTCCGAGACCCCCATTTTCATCATCAGCATATCCAGCAGGGCGATCCTTTCGGGATCCCAGTTCTTTAACTTTGGAATGATCAGTTCCTCCAGGTATTTGTCTTTGTCAATCACGGTCTGCAACAACAGGCTGGCGAACTGTTGCTTGTCGGGCGACATCAGCTGTGCGAAATTCAGATTGCCCGGTTTGTGTATGTATCCTGCAAGCAGTTGCACCAACATTTCTCCATCATCCTGCCAGTTTGAAAAATTCTCTTCCAGCTGGGAAAGGAAAAGCTCGTTGGGAAGCAGTAGTTCAGTTAAAATGAATTCGATGATCCCTCTTTCTTCGGCAGGTTCCCGGTTAGGGTTGGCGATGTAGACCTTGTATTGCTGGCTATCCTTTAGCTGCTGGTAGATCTTCCGGAGCAATTCCTTATCCACCAGGTGTTCCGGCTTGTCCTTCCTGACGGCTTCCCTGTAGGAGCCGTCCTCCAGGATCTTCCAGAGCCAGGTATTCCCGGCGATCTTGGTGTTCACGTTCAGGTCATCTTCCGAGGGAAGATGCTTGGAGGCGCGCTGGTGAGCATCCGCTTCAGCATAGCGTGCAACCTCAGAAATAAAGTGAATGAGATAGACCAGGGCTGCCCTTGTCTGGTCGAAATGTTCTTGCAGGATCTTCTGGGGGTCCGGGACCTTATTACCTGTTGACTCACTTTCCAGGCTGTTCAACGTGTACAGGGTCTGCATCACTTTCACCCGGATATTTCTTCTGCTGATCATTATAAGAACTTTGAGAGGGCGAAGTTAAGGGTTTGGTCGGAGGGGCAGATGACCTGCCTGGAAGAGCCCGAAAATTTGTCCTTTCCGGTTTTTTCCAAACCTGACATAAATTTCAAAACCCTGAAATATTGTCTTTAAACCTCCCCGGGGCACACTATTTCCTGTACCTTTGCCGTCCCAAAACCGCCGTTGGCGGTCCAAAAATTTAAAAACACAAAATCAATAACAACTATGGCGAATTCCAAGAATGCTCCGCTGAAAGTGAGCGTAACCCCCCTTCACGACAGGGTGATCGTAAAAGCTGCCGCTGCTGAAGAGAAAACCGCAGGCGGGATCATTATTCCTGATACAGCCAAGGAAAAGCCCCAGCGCGGGATCGTGGTGGCCGCCGGCCCCGGGAAGAAAGACGAACCTGTGACTGTAAAGGCTGGAAACACCGTATTATATGGCAAGTATGCCGGCACGGAGATCCAGATCGATGGACAGGATTACCTGATTATGAGAGAGTCTGATATTCTCGCTATCGTGTAAGCCTGGAAGGTTTAGCGTTTAAACCTTAAACCAATACAGAAGTTTTTCTTAATCGAATTCATCATACTTAAAAAACAAAAAATATGTCAAAGCAACTGTTCTTCGATATTGAAGCCAGAAACCGGATGAAAAAAGGGGTGGATACCCTGGCCAATGCGGTAAAGGTGACCCTGGGTCCGAAAGGCCGCAACGTGGTACTTGAAAAGAAATTCGGTGCTCCCTCTGTTACAAAAGATGGCGTTACCGTTGCCAAAGAGATTGAGCTTGAAGACGCCATTGAGAATATGGGTGCGCAAATGGTTAAGGAAGTCGCATCCAAAACTGCGGACATCGCCGGAGATGGTACTACTACTGCTACCGTTCTCGCCCAGTCCATCATCAGCGAAGGTTTGAAGATGGTGGCTGCAGGCAGCAACCCGATGGACCTGAAAAGAGGGATCGACAAAGCGGTCTCCAAAGTGGTGGAGAACCTGAAAAGCCAGTCACAGGCTGTGGGCAATGACAGCAGCAAGATCCAGCAGGTGGCATCCATTTCCGCGAACAATGATGCCGAGATCGGGAAGCTGATCGCAGAAGCAATGAAGAAAGTTGGGAAGGAGGGTGTAATCACCGTAGAAGAAGCCCGCGGCACGGAAACTACCGTGGAAGTAGTGGAAGGTATGCAATTCGACCGCGGATATATTTCTCCCTATTTCGTTACTAACAGCGAGAAAATGGAAGCAGAGCTCGAGAACCCTTATATCCTGATCTATGATAAGAAGATCAGTAATATGAAGGACATCCTTCATATCCTCGAAAAGGTGGCACAGGGTGGTCGCCCGCTCCTGATCATCGCCGAGGATCTCGAAGGAGAAGCGCTTGCAACCCTGGTTGTAAATAAATTACGCGGAACATTGAAGGTGGCTGCCGTAAAAGCACCCGGCTTCGGTGACCGCCGCAAGGAAATGCTGCAGGATATTGCCGTACTTACAAAAGGTATCGTGGTAAGTGAAGAACAGGGTTATAAACTGGAGAACGCTGATCTTAGCTACCTGGGAACCGCAACTTCGGTTACCATCGATAAGGACAATACCACGATCGTGGGTGGTAAGGGTAAAAAAGATGATATCAACGCCCGTATCAACCAGATCAAATCACAGATCGAAGCAACCACATCTGATTACGATAAGGAGAAACTCCAGGAGCGCCTTGCCAAGCTCAGTGGCGGTGTTGCCGTTTTAAATGTTGGTGCAGCCACTGAAATGGAGATGAAGGAGAAGAAAGACAGGGTGGATGATGCGCTGCACGCAACCCGTGCTGCTGTAGAAGAGGGCATCGTACCTGGTGGTGGCGTGGCTTTCATCCGTGCCATCGAATCTCTTGAAAAGTTCAAGGGTGCGAACGAGGATGAGACCACAGGCGTGAGCATTGTAAAGCGTTCCCTGGAAGAGCCGCTTCGCCAGATCGTTGCCAACGCCGGCATTGAAGGTTCCATCGTGGTGCAGAAAGTAAAAGAAGGCAAGGCCGATTATGGTTTCAATGCCCGTACTGAAGAATACGAGAATCTCCTGAAGGCTGGTGTGATCGATCCTACCAAGGTCACAAGGATCGCCCTGGAGAATGCCGCTTCCATCGCGGGTATGCTCCTTACCACGGAATGTGTGGTGGCAGACAAACCCAAAAAAGAGGAAGCTCCCCATACACACGGGGCTCCTGATATGGGTGGAATGGGCTATTAATTCAAAAACAAGTGAATACGAGATCCCGGTCTGGAAGGACCGGGATTTTTTTTTACCCTGCCATTACCGCCCCTGAACGCGAAATGGGGAAATTATCTTACATTTATTCGCTTTTTTGAGGGCATTTTCTGTCCGTTAAAATCCCTTCAAAAAATAGAAAACTAACCGCATTATGCAGCATTCTACACTTTCTAATTCAACCAAAAGTTCCTTTATGACAAAATTGTACAAACTTGTACTGGCTATTCTTATTGTCAGTCTCAGTACTGCGTCTTACGCCCAGGATTATTGGTCGGCACGTACCGATAATTCCTCGATCGTAAAATACAAAGCAGTATCCCGGCTTTCGTTTCCCAAAGAATTCAAATTGTTCCAGCTCAATGATGCGCCCCTGCGGCAGCAATTGTTCTCCATCGTGGGGCCCAATGCTTCCCGCAGCCAGGCTGTGATCTCCATTCCCAATGCGAAGGGCGAAATGGAACAATTCCAGGTTTGGGAAGCATCGAATTTCGAGCCTGAGCTGCAGGCTCGGTTTCCTGAGATCCGGGCATATTCCGGTAAAGGGATCTCTGACCCCGCAGCGAGGCTGAAACTTAGCATCTCTCCCCAGGGGATCAAAACGATGGTGTTCCGTTCAGGTACGCTGAACGAGTATATCGAACCCTATTCTGAGGATGGGACCGTCTATGCCGTGTTCAAATCACAGCGTGTAAAAGGCGGGCTTCCCTGGATGTGTTCTACTGAAGAAGCGCAGCTTGCCACAGGCATCGACAACCAACTTCAGCCAAACCGCATAGAAAGCAATGCAGGCCAGTTGAAGGTCATCCGCCTGGCGCAATCCTGCAACGGTGAGTATTCAAATTATTTTGGTGCGTTCAATTCAGGCCAGGTGGCCCTCGTGCTGGCCGCATTCAATGCGACCCTTGCCCGCACCAATGGTTGTTATGAGAACGACTTTGCACTACACCTCAACCTGATCCCTACAACCACGAATGTTATCTATTACGACCCGGCCACTGACCCTTATACCACGATGGGGCAGTGGAATAACCAATTACAGGCAACCCTGACAGCAAACATCGGCGAAGCCAACTACGATATCGGGCATATGTTCGGGGCATCCGGCGGGGGCGGTAACGCCGGCTGTATAGGCTGCGTTTGTAACGATGGAACAAAAGGCCGCGGTATTACTTCCCCGGCCGACGGTATTCCCGAAGGCGACAATTTTGATATTGATTACGTAGCCCACGAAGTGGGTCACCAGATCGGCGCCAACCATACTTTTTCGATGGGTAATGAGGGAACAGGTGTGAACAAGGAAGTGGGATCGGGTATCACCATTATGGGTTATGCGGGAATCACAGGACAGGACGTGGCTCCTCACTCGATCGATATCTTCCACCAGGCTTCGATCCAGCAGGTTCAAACTAACCTGGCAGGAAAGACCTGCCCGGTGACCACGAACCTTGCAGGTGTAAATGCCACACCAGTGATCGCTCCCCTGACCAACTGGACCATCCCGTTTTCCACACCATTCCACCTGACAGGGTCGGCAACCGATGCCGATGCGGGGGATGTTCTGACGTACTGCTGGGAACAGAATGATAACTCAACGACCACAGGTTCCCAGAGCGTAGCCTTCCCAACAAAACTAACAGGACCCAACTGGCTCAGTTTCCCGGCTTCGAATTCGGGTACAAGGCTGATGCCCCGTCTTTCCACGATACTTAACGGCTTGAGCGTAACGCCTCCTCACCCTGGTGGTGATGCGGGCGCAAACATTGAAGCTCTGAGTTCGGTGGCACGTACCCTGAATTTCAGGCTAACCGTAAGGGATAACCGCCCTTACACCTCCACGCCACCGCTGGCCGTAGGCCAAACCCAGTTTGCGGATATGGTGGTAACTGTTTCAGCTGCTGTCGGGCCCTTCCTGATCACTTCACATAACACATCCTCGACCTGGACAGAAGGGACCACGCAAAACATCACCTGGTCGGTGAATGGTACCACGGGAGCTCCTACCAATACGGCAAACGTGAATATCCTTATCTCCACTGATGGCGGTAACAACTTCACGATGCTTAAACCCAATACCCCCAACGACGGTTCTGAGGATATCGTGGTACCGGGAACGCTTTCAACATTGGTACGCATCAAGGTGGAAGCGATCGGCAATATCTATTTCGATATCAATAATGCGAACCTCACCATCGAGGCAGCACCTTCCGGGTTTACATTCGATTCGCCTGCACCGGTGATCGCCACCTGCCCAGCGCCAACTTCTATGCAGACCACCCTGACAGCTACATATACCGGCGGGTTCACAAACCCGATCACCCTTTCGGCTACCAATGTACCTGCAGGTACTACCGTAACATTCGGTACCAACCCGCTGTCTACCGGGTCT